>JAFANO010000278.1 GCA_019232645.1 Planctomycetaceae bacterium
AAGCTTTACCTGAGCGAGCCCATTCGGACCAAAATGGTCCACAAGCACCTGCATGGCCCGGCCGCGCAACGCAGCTCGGAGGTTGACGGCCTGACAGATCGCGAGCTGGAGGTCTTCGAGCTGATCGGGCAGGGCAACACCCGTCAGCAGATCGCCAGTAAACTCTTCATCAGCCCCAGGACGGTCGAGACCCACCGCCAGAATATCAAGCAGAAGCTCAATTTGCAGAACTCCGCCCAGTTGATCCGCTCCGCCATCCAATGGGTGCTGGAGGGTTACTGATCGGTGCACCGCCGCCGGCTTGGTTGCGGGCCCTCTCAGGCGACGGTATAGCCGCCGTCGACCACGAGCGCATGCCCCGTGACGAAGCTCGCCGCGGCCGAACAGAGCCACACGACGGCACCGGCGACCTCTTCCGGGTCGAGTAGCGGAGGGATCGTGGTCGTTTAGGGACTGTCAAAAAATAACTTGAACGATTTCGTTGACTTCGGCGCGTGTCTTGCACCGTTCTTGTTGTATGAGCAAGGCCAGTACCGTGGAAGCGGAGCGGACGAAGTATCAACTGCTTCAGCCGCTGATGACCGAGCGCCTCCGCCGTCAGTGGGCCGCTTGTGAGGCCGAGTCCTTGGGACGCGGTGGCGTGAGCCTCGTCGCCGAAGCCACAGGCCTCTCCCGGACTACCATCTGGGCGGGCCGACGTGAGTTGCGACAACGGGCGCACCGGCCCCAAGATGACTTGGCGCCCGAGCGCGTGCGGGCCCCGGGCGGCGGTCGGCATCGCGTCGAACGGGACGACCCGGCCCTCCTCACCGCCTTGCGAACCCTGGTCGAATCGTCCACACGGGGGGACCCGCAATTGCCCCTGTGCTGGACCTCCAAGAGCACGCGGAGACTGGCCGAGGAGCTGCGCGGCCAAGGCCATGCGGTGAGCCATCAGACCGTCGCCGCCTTGCTCGATGCCTTGGGGTACAGCCTGCAAGCCAATCGGAAGACCAAGGAAGGTCAGGACCACCCCGATCGCGATGCCCAGTTGGAGTATATCAATCAGCAGGTGCGCGCCTTCCAGGAGGAGGGTCAACCGGCCGTCTCGGTCGATGCGAAAAAGAAGGAGTTGATCGGGGATTTTCGCAACCCCGGGCGGGAGTGGCATCGCCGTGGCCAGCCGGAGGAGGTCCGCGCGAAGGACTTCCTGGACAAGCAGTTGGGCAAGGTCATCCCCGAGGGGGTCTATGACCTGGGCCGGAATGAGGGCTGGGTCAGCGTCGGCATCGACCACGACACCGCCGAGTTCGCCGCGGCGAGCATCCGGCGCTGGTGGCAGGAGATGGGGTCGCCGGTCTATCCGGGGGCACGCCGGCTCCTGATCACCGCCGATGCCGGGGGCAGCAACGGCTATCGATCGCGGTTGTGGAAAGTAGTGTTGCAGGGCTTGGCGAATGACCTGGGCCTGCGGATCTCGGTCTGTCATTTCCCGCCCGGCACGAGCAAGTGGAATCAGATCGAGCACCGCATGTTCTGCTCCATCACCAAGAACTGGCGCGGCAAGCCGCTCTACTCGCGGGCCATCGTCGTGAACTTGATCGGTCACACGACGACGGAGACAGGGTTGCGGATCCAAGCGGAGTTGGATACCAACGACTATCGGACCGGCATCAAGGTCTCCGATCAAGAACTCGCTGCAGTCCGACTGGAGAAGGCTTCCTTTCACGGCGAATGGAATTACACAATAGCACCAAGGGAGTGAGACAGTGGGTTCAAGTTATTTTTTGACAGTCCCTTACATGATTTCCCAGCTCCAGGCCCTCCCGAGTACGACCGAGAGCGTCACGGTCGGCTCGACGACAAACAGTTACACCGGGGTTTCGCTCTGGACGCTGCTCGGCGACGGTCCCGGCCCGACGCCGCCCGACGTCATCACGGGGACCGGGAAGAACGCGATCCTGAGAAATTACATCGTGGCGACTGGCGCCGACGGCGCGTCATCGATCGTCTCGCTCGGTGAGATCAGCCCATCCTTCGGCGGCACGGGTCACTCGACCGTCTCGCTCGGCATGATCAACCCGTCCTTCGGCGGCACGAGCCGGCCGGATCTCGTCGCCTACCAGGAGAACGGTGTCACCCTGAGCGCGCCCCAGCTCATCGTCCCGCAGGATGCTTCCGGCGGGCGCAACGTGGCCGGTTTGTCGAGCCTCAACGTCCTCGGCGTGCCCCAGCCACCGGTGGGCCCGGGCGGGACGACCAGCCAGTTCACGGTCTCCGTCCCGGGCAACGCCCCCGTGACGTTCAACATCAACAACTTGACCTCTCCTGCGTTCCAGGCGACGACACAGACCGTCACGTTCCTGGCCGGCAACACGTCGGTGACGGATACCTACACCGGCGTGTCGCTCTGGAGCCTCCTCTCCCAGGTAGGCGCCGTCCAGTCGGACCCGAAGAGCAAGTTTGTCCTCGCGACCGGGAGCGATGGCTATCAGGTGCTCTTCTCGCTCGCCGAACTCAACCCCGGGTTCGGCGCGCCGCCGGACCTGATCGCCTACGCCGACACCAACAATCAACTGACGACGGGCGGAGCGGGCTTCGCCCGGCTCGTGATCCCCGGCGACAATTTCGGCGGGCGCTTCGTCTCCAACCTCACGAGCCTGACGATCGTCGACGTGCCCGAGCCGCGGAGCGCGGTGCTCCTCGGCCTCGGTGTGGCCGCGATCGCCCTGCTCTACGGCTTGCGTGTCAGGGAAAGGGCTGCAGGGGCCGGCCACGAAGCTTTGGAGAGGGGTCGGCTGACCTCCCCGCCCCCAACGGGGGCTTCCTGATGGGACCGGCCCCCTAGAGGGGGCCCTGCTCAAGACCTCGGCCTCTGGCCGAGGTCGATGATTTTACCAGGGGACCGGGGCACGAAAACTTTGCCCCGGTCACTTGCTCACGCCTTCATAGCCAAACCAGCCGACCACGTCCCGCGCCGCTCGGGGAAGGACACGACGAGCGAAGCCGGGATTAGGGCCACCCGTCGCCCCGTAGCTCCGCACGACGCGCCCGGTTCGGGTTCGGGCTGGGGTTCGGACTCGGGCTCCTCGTTCAGGGCGGGCTGGGTATGCTCAATCTTCGAAGTCTTCTTCGGGCTGGGGATCGGGCTCGGGCTCCTCGTCCAGGGCGGGCTGGGTATGCTCAATCGGCGGACTCTCGTCCACGTCCTCGTCCTTGCCCTCGCCCTCGCCCTCGACGGAATCAAGGATGGCGGCGCGGGTGTCGGCGGGGAAGTCTTCGAGCCAGAGGTCCAATTCGTCGTTGTTCGTGGCCATCGGACAATCTCCCTGGTGCAAAAGGATTCAGGCAGAAGCCTCGGATGGGAACAGGGACGCCGGGGTCGCCGCGGTGGCCCAAGGTTGGGGTTCGGCCCACCAGGCGGCCAATGATTCGAGGCGGGTCCGGCAGAAGTCGAGCGTGGGGCGGCGGCTGTGAAGCGAGCCGCGACGTACGTCGAACACCGTCCGGTCATCGCCAATCGTACATCCGCAGTTGTGGCAAGTCACGGGCGAGTGGCCCTGATTGCGTCGTCGCGACCAGGGGTTGGGGTCCCGCACGACGATCGGGCCCCGGGGACCTCGGCGTCAGGACCGGCTCCGTCCCGCGACCGATCCGGGATCGAGTTGGCGAAAGATCCGCAGGTCTGCTGGGTTGGAGTGACCAGATCGCCTCCAACTCGGCAGAGTCCGCCGTCAGGCTCCGCAGCCTCCGCCGCTCGAACGTCTGATCGACGTGCCGAGAGAACAGCTCGACTCTACATCGAAAGGAGTAAATCTCTATAATTTTACTATCCGAGAGTCCGAGAGGGCCTCTTCATCCAGCACCGGCGGGACCAGGTACACCGGATGCCGGCCCCCGTGCACCACGATCAGCCGTGACACCAGCGGCGGCCGGTGCCGCTTGGCCTCGCGGTCCGGCCAGCAGAGATCGACCAAGCCGTCCCCCTCCCGCGCGGAGCAGCCCAGGTCTTTCAGCAGCCGCACGTGGTCACCGATGCGGATGAGCAGATGCAGGTCGCTGTCCCGCGGCGACTTGGAGGACTCGGAGCCGAGAGATCGAGATTGAGTGGGACGGTGATTGCCGCGATTGGTAGACCCATCGTCCCCAATCGGAGCCATCGCGCCGCCGAGTCATCGATATGACGCCGCCGCCGCGTCGAACGGCAGGACAGGGGCCACCCTGCCGGGAGAGGTTGTTGCCCGCCGAGGGCGACGGGCCTCCCCGGGAAGCGAAATGTATCAGAGCGGCGAGCCCCCTCACGGGCGGTCGCCCGGCTCCTTGCCGTTCGTGACCGGAGTGTCCTCGGCATTGCCCCAGTCGGACCAGCCGGCGTAATAGTTGCGGGTCGGGAAGCCGAGCCGCTCCAGCGCGAAGGCGTCGACCGAGGCCCGCCCGCCCCCCTGGCAGTGGGTGATCACCGGCTCGCCCGGCATGACTCCCAGAGCCTCCAGCCTGGCCCGGAGCGCCTTCTCGTCGAGGAACCGGCCGTCCTTGTCGACGAGGTCGGACCACTCCAGGTGGCACGCGGACGGGATGTGGCCGCCGCGCTTCGACGACTTCTTCTCGCCGGTGTACTCGGCCTCGCTGCGGGCGTCGATGATGCGCGCCTGGCCGGCCCGGATGGCCGCGAGGACGTCGCCCCGGGCGGCGTAGCGGCGGGTCGAGAACCGAACCTCGAACGGCCGGGGCGCGACGGAGGGGACCTCGGTGGAAACAGGCCGATGCTCCTGCCGCCAGAGCGGGAAATTGCCGTCGAGCAGGCCGACTCTCTCGACGCCCAGGGAGCGGAGCAGCCCCCAGAGCCGCGCCGAGTCGAGCTGCCGACTGCCGTCGTAGATGAGGACCTCGGTCTTCGGCCCGATCCCCAGCGGGGCGACCCACGCCTCCCAGACGGCGCGGTCGGTCAGCCCGCCCGGCCTCGCGGCGATTGCCTGCGCGGCCTTGGCATCGACCCAGACGGCACCCGGGATGTGCCCCTTCTCGTAGTCGTCCCGAGGTCGAACGTCGAGCAGGCGGAGGTCCGGGGCGTCGAGCCGCTCCTGGAGCGCGTCGAACGAGACCAGCAGGGCGGACGGCTCGCCCCGGGCGGGGACGCCCGCGAGCACGATCCCGCTCGCAACGATGGCGACGATCCTGGTCATCGGTGTCCTCCTCGGGCGCGCCGGTTCATTTTTTCAACGCTTGGATGGGGAAGAACGTGGAGCTGGCCCAGAGCAGGACGCCCAGCAGGGCGACCCCGAGGAGCAAGCTCCCGGCGATGAGTCTCTTCTCGACCGGCAACAGGGGCTCGTAGGGGATCGCCGCCAACTCCTCGGCGAGCGGATCCCCCTCGGGTCCGGGTGCCGGGGTCGCGGTCGCGGTCGGTTGCGTCACCTCAGGAGCCTCCGAGGGTGGGGGGATGGACGCCGTGGAAGAAGAGCCAGGAGATCGCCAGGCCGATCCAGATGATGAAGCCGAAGAGGCTGATCACGTACACCAGCGCCAGGCGTCCGACCCCCTCGGCCCGGAGCCTCTTGAAGTTGGCCCCGAGGCCGATGGTGAAGAAGGTCAGCACGAAGAAGAGGCTGCGCAGCAGGTCGCTCTGGGCGGTCGCGGCCTTGAGCCCGTCGAGGGCGTCGGGCCGGGCCAGCGCCGCCCCCAGCAGCGCCAGGAAGAGGAAGAAGTAGCCGAGGACGAACTTGGGGAACCGCTCCGCGATGGCGCGGATCGGCAGCGTCTGGCCGGGCTTCTTCTCGATGCCGTAGACCCAGACGGCGGCCAGCACCAGCGCCCAGATCCCGATGAAGACGTCGATGAAGACCTTCACGGTCGTGGTCGTGGTGAGCATCCAGCCGGGCTCGTAGGCGAGCCCCGCGCCGGCGGCCTTGCCCCGGATCAGGGCGTCGGTGATCGCCCCGCTGGCCACGGCGGCGCCGTCGGTCTTGACCGCCAGCCCCATCCAGGCGGCGGCGACCATCGGCTCGTGCGCCAGGAACGCCTGCGCGGCGAACGGGAGCACGAGCAGCTCGATGACCGAGAAGATGACGACGAGCGACGAGACCATGATCGGGACCACGGGCCGGGCTCGGATCGCCGCGCCGGTCGTGATCGCCGCCGACACGCCGCAGATGGAGATCCCCGAGGCCAGCGGCGCCGCCCACTCCCGGCTGAACTTGAAATACTTGCGCGCGAGGAAGTAGACCAGGGCCCAGTAGATCAGATAGGCCTCGATGATCGCCGCCAGGCCGCGGAACATGATGGCCGAGACCAGGCCGCTGGCGGCGGCGGCCTTGATCCCGAGCGACGCGCCCAGGATGACGATCGCCGTCTTGATGTACCACTCGGGGCGCGCCGCCTCCTTCAGCCACCCGGCCAGGCCGGGCAGGACGTTGCCGATCGCGAGCCCGGCCAGCAAGGCCACGATGTATCCGGCCTCCCCCGTCAATCCCAACGACCACGACAGGCCCATCGCGGCCCGCTTGTCCGGCGTCTGGGCGATGTAGGCGTAGTGGCCGATCAGCCAGCTCAGGTAGCTGATCCCGAAGATGACCGTGAACCCCGGCACGAACCGACGCAGGTCGAGACGCTGGACCGACGCCCCCAGGCCGACGAGCCCCAGGACCGCCGCATACGTCAGGAGCACGCTGGCGACCTTCGGGAATCCCGCGAACGACTTGGAGATGGGCCCCACGGCCTTGGCGGGATCGAGCCAGATCCCGGGCGCGGCCAGCCAGCCCAGCAGGTCATAGCCGGAGGCCGCCGGCAACGCCAGGAGGACCACGAGCAGGCCGAGCCAGACCGCCCACCAATCTTCGTTGGAGAGCCAGGATCGCATCACGTCGATTCTCGCTGTAACCTCTCGGAATGACAGGCCAAACACGGACGAGGGCCATTAATGGCCCTCGTCCGTCCTCTTGTCAAGCGAATGTCAATCAATTTGATCGATCGACTGGAAATTTCGGGGCAAGGCGGCCGGGGTGTGGTCGCCCTGTCCAGTCGCCATTCTTCAAGCTTGAACGGGGATTACTCGGCCCGGCGGCCGGCCTCGGCGCCTTCCACCACCGGCGCGGACGGGTCGCTCGCCCAGTCGCTCAGCCCCCCGATGTAGTGCCGGGCCGGGATGCCCAGCCGCCGCAACGCGAAGATGACCCCGGCCGAGCGGTTGCCGCCGTGCGAATAGACGATGATTTGCCGGTCGGGCGCGATGCCGGCCTTGGCCAACTGTTCGCGCTGGGCGTCGGCGCTTACGAACCGGCCGTCGGCGTCGACCAGGTCGTACAGGTCGAGCAAGCGGGCCGTCGGGATGTGCCCGGCATGGCCGCCGTTCTGCGGCTTCTTCTCGCCCCGGTACTCGGCCGCCGAGCGGGCGTCGACGATCTGGACCTTGTTGTCCTGGATCGCCGAGCGGACCTCGTCGCGCGACGCGGCCCGCTTCGCGTGGAAGCTCACCGCGAATGTGCGCGGCTCGACCTGGACGGTTTCCGAGTTGACCGGCCGCCTCTCGCGCACCCAGAGCGGGAAACCGCCGTCGATCAGGCCGACGCGCGGGACCCCGGCGTACGAGAGCTGCCACCAGACCCGCCCCGCGTTGTGCTGGCGGTCGTCGTCATAGACGTAGACCTCGGACGTCTCGTCGATCGCCAGGGGCGCCAGGGCGCGAGCCCAGGTGTCCTTGTCGGAGAGCGTCTCGGGCCGGGTCAGGGCCTGCAACTCCTGGACATCGACCCAGAGGGCGCCGGGGATATGCCCCTTCTCGTAGTCGGCCCGGGACCGAGCATCGAGCAGCCGCAAGTGCGGGTCGTTCAGCCGCCTCTGCAGCTCGTCGTGCGAGAGCAGCGGCGGGGCCTCGGGCCTCCTGGCCGGCTCCTCGGCCGCGCGGGCCAGGGCCGGCAGCGCCAGGGTCAGGACCGTCATCAATCTGAATATATTCATTTCATCATCTCCCGAAAAGAAACTCGAGATTCGAAACATCGAAACCGCACACGATCGAGTCGCGGGGACGGCCGCCGCCCCGGCTCCGAAACCCCGCGGGCCCACTTCGGGGCGCAGCGCGAGCCGGACGCCGCGACGACGGGAGGACGTGAGGCCGGCGATGGGCCGTACCGGCGCCCTCAAGCGTGTTTCAGGGGAGGCGCGAGGGTGCGCCGCTCGGGCGGGCCCGCCTCATGAGCGGGCGAAGGGCGAGGTGCGGTCAACAACAGCAACCATGCGAAGGGATGACCATGAGATGGCTCCTGAAGGCGACGCCGGGACCCCGCGAACATCTCGGCCCCGAATCGTCGTAGAGATCATCGGTCGAATCGGCGCCGAAGTCAAGACAAAAACTTGACAATCTCTATCGATTTTCTTGACAAAGGCCGGTCTTCCTCGAAAACCCGACCTTTATGACGGCCCGTCCGCGGGACGGGCGACGCAGGGCTTGGTCGTCCCGCGGTGGACCCTCGAAGCTCTGTCGGAGCATGTCGCGATGAAGTTGCGCGTGATACTGGGGGGGACGATCGCCCCGGATCCCGCGACGGTCCTGGTGGGCCGGGCCGGTGCGGACGACGGGGAGACGCCGACCATCAGGGGCGTGATGGTCAAATTCCACAAGGATCGCCGCCGGCCCAGCCCCCTCTACCGTCTCAGGATGCACCAATTCTAAGAGGCTATCCGGTAATCAGGAAATCTTGTAAACTATTACCCTTTCAGGAGGTCCGCGGGACACACTCACATAAGGACATACCCAGATGCGTAAGCCCTACCCCTCCGACCTCACCGACGAGCAGTGGGAGATCATCCAGACCCCTGATCCCCGTCAACACCGTCGGCCGGCCCCGCACAGTCGAGATGCGGGAGGTGCTCAACGTCATCTTCTCCCTCAACCGCTCCGGCTGCCAGTGGGACATGCTCCCCCACGACCTGCCGCCCCGGAGCACGGTGCACGACTCCTATGATCAGTGGCGCGGCGACGGCACCTGGCAGGCGCTCCTCGATGCCCTCCGCCAGAAGGTCCGGGTGGCCGCCGGCAAG
>JAFANO010000355.1 GCA_019232645.1 Planctomycetaceae bacterium
TGATCGCCGAGGCGATCGGCCGGGGCAAGTCGGTCCTCTTCGTCGCCGAGAAGATGGCGGCGCTGGAGGTGGTCAAGCGCCGGCTCGACGCCGTCGGGCTGGGCGATGCCTGCCTCGAGCTGCACAGCCACAAGGCGAGCAAGAAGGCCGTGCTCGACCAGCTCCGCCGGACGCTCGGGCTGGGCTCGACGCCGATGGGGTCTCCGGCGGACGACCTCCGGAGGCTCGGCGAGGCGCGGGACCGGCTCAACGCCTACTGCGAGGCCGTCAACACGCCGATCGGCCTGAGTGGCGTCACCCCCCACCGGGCGTTCGGGGCGCTGCTCAGGCTCCGGCCGGGGCCCAAGGAAGGCCCCCTGCCCCTCCTGGACCTGCCCGAGGCGGAGTCGTGGACGGGGCCGGAGTTCCAGGACCGCCTAGCGCTGGTCGAGCGGCTCCAGGCCAGCCTGGTGGCCCTCGGCGAGCTGCGCGACCACTCGTTCCGGGGGAGCCGACGCATGGCCTGGCTGCCGGGCGATGACGGCCGGTTCCGCGACCGGATCCGCGAGGCCCGGCGCGCGACGTTGGCGCTGCGCGACGCCTCGGCCGATCTCGCCCGCTTCCTTCGCCTGCCCGCGGCCGGCACCCGGGCCTCGGCCGAGGTCCTCCTCCGGTCCGCGCGCTGGGCGATGGAGCTCACCCCCTGGCAGGTTCAAGGGGCCCCGCTCCGGAGCGCCGAGTGGCTCGCGCGCCACGACGAGGTCCGGGAACTGCTCGAGGCTGGCGCGGCCCAGGCCGAGATCCGCCGCCGGCATGCCGCGATCCTCCTGCCCGAGGCCTGGGATCAGGATCCGCTCGAGGCACGACACGCCCTGAACGCCTTCGGGCGTCGCTGGTGGCGGTCGCTCTCGGGTGACTATCGCCGAGCGCGCCTCCGCTTGGCATCGCTCTGCCGCGCCCGTCCTCCCGACGACCTCGACGACCAGCTCGTCCTGATCGACGCCGTGCTCCAGGCCCGGCGACTCGGCGACGTGGTGCACCGGCACGAGCCCCTCGCCGCCCGGCTCTTCGGCCGGCGCTGGCAGGGCGGGCGCTCGAACTGGTCGGCGCTGGCGAGCCTGGGCGACGCCATGCACCGGTTCCACCTCGACCTCCGCGACCAGCGGGTCCCGCGCGGGCTGCTCGACTTCCTGGCCGGCACCCCGGCCGTCGCCGTGCTGGAGACCCTGACCCGGGCCGTCGAGACGGCCCTCGACGCCCACCGCGACGCCCTGCACACCCTCTCTGCTTTTCTGGAACGCGACGGGTCCGACACGACCGGCGTCGAAGGCGGGCTCGACTCCCCGGGCCTGAGCTTCGACGAGCACGCGGCGCTGCTGGAGACCTGGTCCGCCAAGGTCAAGGACCTCGAGGCCCTGATCGCCTTCAATCGCCTGGCCGAGCGCTGCCGGGACGCGGGCCTCTCCGAGGTTGTGGCGCTGGCCGAGTCGTGGCCCGGGGCGCGGCACTCCCTCGCCCGGGTCTTCCTTCATCACCGGTACGAGGGGCTTCTGAGGCGGGCGTTCCGGGAACGCCTGGTCCTGGCCGAGTTCGAGGGCCGGGTTCACGAGCAGGCCATCGACGGCTTCGCCGCGCTGGAGCGTCGGGCGCTGGGCCACCACCGAGCCTGGCTCGTCCGCGAGCACCGGCGGAACCTCCCGCGCCAGGAGGGGGACGTCCCACTCGCGCTGCTCCGGCGCGAGTTCGCCAAGAAGACGCGCCACCTGCCGGTCCGTCAGCTCCTGGCCCGCGCGGGGGACGCGGTCCGGGCGATCACGCCGGTCTTCCTGATGAGCCCGCTCTCGGTGGCCACCTACCTAGCCCCGGGCCGTCCCCCGTTCGACCTGGTCATCTTCGACGAGGCGAGCCAGGTCAAGCCGATCGCGGCGCTGGGCGCCCTGCTCCGGGCCCGTCAGGCGGTGGTCGTCGGCGACAGCCGCCAGTTGCCGCCGACTCGCTTCTTCGACCGCCTGATCGGCGACGCCGAGTGGGACGACGACGAAGAGTCGGCCTCCGACGTCGAGAGCATCCTCGGCCTGTTCGTCGCCCAGGGGGCGCCGGAGCGGATGCTCCGGTGGCATTACCGGAGCCGCCACGAGTCGCTGATCGCCGTCTCGAACCGCGAGTTCTACGACGACCGCCTGGTCGTCTTCCCCAGCCCCGACGCCGACCGCCGCGAGGCCGGGCTGGTCCTCCGTCACCTGCCTGAGACCTCCTACGATCGGGGCGGGACCCGGACCAACCCGGGTGAGGCCGAGGCGGTCGCCCGCGCCGTCATGGAGCACGCCCGCGCCCAGCTCGGCCGGCCTCCGGACGCGCGCCTGACGCTCGGTGTGGCGGCCTTCAGCATGGTCCAGGTCCGGGCGATCCAGGGCCCTCTGGAACAGCTCCGCGCCGACGATCCCGCGTGCGAGCCGTTCTTCGCGCCCGACCTGCGCGAGCCCTTCTTCCTCAAGAACCTGGAGAGCGTGCAAGGGGACGAGCGCGACGTGATCTTCATCAGCATCGGCTACGGGCGCACGGCCGAGGGGGGCCTGACGATGAACTTCGGGCCGCTCAACGGCGAGGGGGGCGAGCGTAGGCTGAACGTCCTGATCACACGCGCCCGGGTGCGCTGCGAGGTCTTCACGAACCTAACCGCGGCCGACATCGACACCGGGCGGAGCCGGTCGTGGGGGATCCGCGCCCTGAAGACCTTCCTCGCCTTCGCGGAGACCGGCCGGCTCGACCCTCCGAACGCGCCCGAAACGGCCTCCGCCTCCGAGGTCGCCGAGGTCGTGCGCGCCGCGCTGGCCGACTCAGGCTACCAGGCCCGGCCCCGGGTTGGCTCCGCCGGCTTCACACTCGACCTGGCCGTGATCGACCCCGATCGGCCGGGTCGCTACCTCCTGGGGATCGCGTGCGACGGCCCGGGCTACCACGCCGCCCGCTCGGCACGCGACCGCGACCACCTGCGGCACCGAGCCCTCGCCTCGCTCGGCTGGCGGATCCACCGCGTCTGGAGCCCCGACTGGTTCCGCGACCCCTCGGGCGAGCTGGAGCGGCTCCTGACGGCCATCGCCGAGTCGCGGGCCAACGCCGCCGTCCGACTCGCCTCCGAGGGCCCTGAGGTTTAGCCCGGATTTCTCACCCTGGACTGGCGCCGGACTGCTTTCTTTGCCATCGATGGAATTGTACCAGCCACGTCTGGCCCCAACCGAAGGCAGCCCGATGACACACAGAAAGACCCTGGAGGCGGCACGAGGAGCAGGGGCGGCGTCCGGATGCGAACCGGGAACATCGCCCCGGCGCACGCTTCCGGGGGCATGCGGGATCGGGGAGGATCTGATATGATAGTTTGGACGTCCCGCGCCGGGCCGGCTCGCGACGCCCGGCGAGAGGCCGGTCGATGGCATGGCCCGAACCCCGAGGGGAACGAAACCGCACCGAATGCATCTGGGAGGCTCCTACGATGGCCAAGACTCGGGTGGAACGAGACTCGATGGGGGAGATGGACGTGTCGGTCGATGCCTATTACGGGGCCCAGACCGAACGCGCCCGGCGGAACTTTCAGATCAGCCCGCTCCGCTTCCCCCGCCCCTTTATCCGCGCCCTGGGCCTGATCAAGAAGGCGGCGGCCCAGGTCAATATGGACCTGGGGCTCCTACCCGCCGACCTCGGCGAGTGGATCGTCCGGGCGGCGCAGGCGGTCGCCGACGGCCAGCACGACGACCAGTTCGTCGTCGACATCTTCCAGACCGGCAGCGGCACCTCGACGAACATGAACACCAACGAGGTCATCGCCGGGGTCGCGAATGAGCACTTCAACGACGGTGTGAGGGGGGGCAAGTCCCCCGTCCACCCCAACGACTCGGTCAACATGGGGCAGTCGTCCAATGACGTGATCCCCACGGCCATCCACGTCGCGGCGCTGGAGGGGATCCAGAAGCGGCTGGTCCCCGCGCTGAAGCAATTGCACGAGCTGCTGGAGGAGAAGGCGCGCGCCTTCGACGCCATCGTCAAGATCGGCCGGACCCACCTCCAGGACGCGGTCCCGATCCGGCTGGGGCAGGAGTTCTCGGGTTACGCGTCGCAGGTCGACCACGCGCTGAAGCGGTTGGCGCACTGCGCCGAGTCGCTGGCCGAGCTGGCGATCGGCGGGACGGCGGTCGGCACGGGGATCAACACCCACGCCGAGTTCCCCCAGCGGATGGCTGCCAAGCTGAGCCAGGACACCGGACTGGCATTCCGGCCGGCGGCCAACACGTTCGAGGCGATGGCCAACCGCGACGCGGCCGTCGAGACCTCGGGGGCGCTGAAGACGATCGCCATCAGCCTGTCGAACCTCGCGAACAACATCCGATGGCTCGCCTCGGGGCCGCGGTGCGGCATCGGCGAGATCCGGATCCCCGAGCTCCAGCCCGGCAGCTCGATCATGCCCGGCAAGGTCAATCCCGTCATCCCCGAGGCGGTGATGATGGTCGCCGCGCAGGTCGTCGGCAACGACGCCACGATCGCCTGGGCCGACGCGCTGGGGTCGAACTTCGACCTCAACGTGATGATGCCCGTGCTCGCCTACAACCTGCTCCAGTCGATCGACCTGCTGGCCGACGCGGCCGAGCACCTCGCCGAGAAGTGCGTCAAAGGGATCGAGGCCGACGTCGAGCGCTGCCGGTTGCTGATTGAGCGGAGCCTGGCGATGTGCACGGCGCTGGCCCCCCGGATCGGCTATGACAATGCGGCGAAGATCGCCAAGGCCGCCTACGCCTCGAACCGGGACGTCCGCGACATTGCCCGGGAGATGGCCGAGACCGCGCCGGGGTTCCCGACCCGCGACGAGATCGACGCCCTGCTCGACCCGCACGGCCAGACCGTCCGCGGTACCGGGGTCGGCGGCTCGGCAGGGGGTTGACTCGGAGCCTCTCTCATACGGGTCCCAGGGATTTTGTGCACCGATCTGCGGATTTGAAATTTGAAATCTCAAATGTGAGATCCGGACAAAGGGCACAAAAGATCCGGAATGCGTATCAGGAGACGGACGAGTTCGGGTGCGTGGAACGCATGTTTCCCTGGCCACTCAAGAAGTTTTGGTTCGTTTCTCGCACCTGACTGGGAGAGGTTCTTGATCACGAACGGAGGATCTGGATGGCGGGAGGTTCGCACCAAGCCGACCCCCGGCGTTCGGGAGAGTACTGAGGGCCCGTCGGCCCTCGCGCCGGGGAGGTGATCGTACTGCCGCAGGAGGCCGCCCATGACGACATCGTCCGAGGACAATCTTTCTGAGAAGGCGAAGGCCCGTCCCGAGGAGGGCGCGACGATGAGCGACGGCCAGGACTTCACGATGGATGCCGGCGACAGGGAGACGGCCGCTGGGCCCATGCCAGACCCTCCGCCACTGGTTGTGATCCAGTATCGCAACCGCGGCTTGCCCGCGGTGCTCGTGCCCCCTGCGATCATCGTGATGGCGGCGCTGGCGATCCCGTCGTTCCAACGCCTGACGCCGGCTCGGAGGTCCGACCGGGCGACGGCCCTGGGCGACCCGGCCCGGCCACGATCGGGCCGGACCATCCTGGTCGAGCCGCCGAGCTCGGGCGTCGCGATCGGCCCGATCGTGGTTCGGGGCGAATCCGCGTCCCCGGCCGTAATGACCTCCCCCGTGACGGCCGCGGTCGAGGCCGCCCCGAAGGTCGCTCCGCGTGACGAGGACCTCTCTCCCTTCGAACTCGATGCGACGGCCGGCCTACGCCCGGTCGAGCCCCCGCCCGCGCCCCTCAAGGCGGCGAACGGGCCTCCCCCCATCTCGCCCGGCCCCGCCGCACCCGGGGCGCCTGCCGGAGCGGACACGGGACCGGCCCTGGAGGCGAATCTGGGGCCGGACCCGAATCCGGCCGAGGCCGCGGGCCCCCCGAAGCCCGGGCGGGCCGAACGGCCCGCGATCGGATTCAAACCCCCGTCGTCCGAGCCGCCCGACCTGCTCGTACCGCCCGAGCCCGAGCCACCCCGGGCGGAACCCGAGCCGACCAAGGAAGAGATCCTGGCCCAGATCCGTCGCGAGGCTGCCCAGAAAGAGGCCGATCGCCGGGAGCTGGAGGCCCGCAAGCCCGAAGGGCGCTGGCTCGAGCTCGTCGAGGTCATCAAGAAGACGAACGCCGAGCGGGCCACGTTCCACCAGGAGCTGCGGCAGACCCTTAAGGATCAGGGCAATCGGGCGGGGCCGGCGATCGAGGACCTCTGCAATCAGTATGGTCGGAACACACTCCCGGAGATCCAGGGCGCGGTCAAACGGATGCTGAAGCGGTCGGCCGCCGGCCTCACGCTCCCGGCCAAGGTCGAGATGATGCGGTACCTCGGCCTCCCCGAACCGATGATCCTGGACTACATCGCATGGGGGCTCCATCCGGCTCTCAACGCCCGGGGTGGCCCCCGCGACGAGAACGGGGTGCGGGTCCGAGCCGCGCGGGCCTTGCTGGCGATGCCGCTCGCTTCGGCTCCGGGCACGCCCTCGATGGCGTGGGTCTTCCGGCCCGGGTCGCAGCCGGTCGCCGCGGGCCCGAAACCGATCGTCCCCAGCCCCGCCCGACGCCCCTGACGGGCCGTCAGCGCGTCGCCGATCCCATCTCTCGTTCCCGACGTGAACACGGATGCCGCTCCCTTGAGGCCACACCATGCATCCACGGGTCTTGTCGCGATGGCTCCTGGGTCTCGCCCTGCTCGCCCCGACTCCTCCGGCTCCCGCCGAGGAGCTCAAGGCCGACGTCGAGGCCGGCAAGAAACTCCTCGAGGAGGGCGACGCGCTGGCCGACAAGGACCGGCCCAACGAGGCGGTGGTCCGCTACAAGCAGGCCTTCGAGCATTTGCTGCCAGGCATCCGCAAGATCGCGTTCCGCCACGATGT
Source organism: Planctomycetaceae bacterium (assembly GCA_019232645.1). Classification (GTDB taxonomy): domain Bacteria; phylum Planctomycetota; class Planctomycetia; order Isosphaerales; family Isosphaeraceae; genus JAFANO01. The sequence goes on from JAFANO010000355.1 coordinate 6,893, forward strand.
GCAGCGCGACGTCACCGCCCGCGAGGACCTCCGCGCCCTGCTCATCAAGGAAATCGACGAGGAGATGACCCCGGAGGAGTTCCGGGCCGACGAGCTGGGCATGAAGGCCCTCGGCCTGCTCCCGCGCGACTTCCCCCTGAAGGAGACGATGGTCAAGGTCTACTCGGAGGAGATCGCCGCCTTCTATGACACCAAGACCCAGACCATGCACCTGATCAAGGAGCCCGAGGCCAAGGCCAAGAAGCCCCCGACGTTTTTCGAGCGCCTCCTGGGCAAGACGGGCGGGTTCGACAAGGACGAGCACAAGACGGTCATCGCCCACGAGCTGACGCACGCCCTGGCCGACCAGAACTTCCACCTCGACGCGATGCAGAAGGAGGTCAAGCACGACGACGACCGCAGCCTGGCCCTGTCGGCCCTGATCGAGGGCGAGGCGACGCTGACGATGATCGGCGCGCAGATGGAGGACTGGGACGGCTCGAAGCTTCGCGAGATCCCCGCGAGTCGGCTCGACCGCCTCCTCAACTTGCTGATGCCCTTCGTGCCGATGGCCGGCGGCGCCAGCCTGCGCGAGGCGCCCGTGATCCTGTCCGAGACGATGATCTTCCCCTACCTCCGCGGCCTGGTCTTCTGCGCCCGGGTGGTCAACGACGAAGGCTGGGCGGGCCTGAACGCGGCCTATCGCCGGCCGCCCCTCTCGACCGAGCAGGTCCTGCACCCCGAGAAATACCGCGCCAGGCCAGACCTGCCGATGGTCGTGGACCTGGGTCAGCTCGGGCCGTGCGACGGCTGGAAGGAGGTCGGCCGCAACGTCGTCGGCGAGATGCAACTGAGTGTCATGCTCCGCCACCACGGGGGCCGAGCCGCCGCCGGCGGCTGGGACGGAGACCACTACGCCGTCTTCGAGGGGCCTGGCGACCGCCTCGGCCTGGTCTGGCTTACGACCTGGGACAGCGATGACGACGCCCGAGAGTTCGCGCGGGGCTACATCCGTTATCAAGCCCACAAGCTCGGCCTCGATGCCCCTCCGCCGCCCGAGGAGCCCGGCGACGCCCCTCCCGAGGCGATCCGGAGGACGCACGAGGGGGCCGTCTACGTCGTCGATCGCCGCCGGGCGGATGTCGCGGTCGTCGAGGGGTTCCCCGAGGATGTGACGGGATCGCTCCTCGACGCGGCCTTCCGCGCCAAGAAGGTCGAGCTGACGTACGCCCAGACGACCCCGCCCAAGGAGAAGGCCGAGGATCGCCGCTGACTCGAGCCGGGAGACGTCATGCCAGATCGCCTTAAATTGGTTGATCTTCGCATAGTCCGCTGGGTTGCGCGAACGCTACGAAGGCGCGCCAAGGCCTCTCCAGGGGCCCCCTCACCCCGGCCCTCTCGCGTGGGAGAGGGTCGGGGTGAGGGAGGACGAGTCCGAATATCCGGCCGGTATGAGGGAAGCGGCGTGGCGCCACGGGGGTCGGTCGCGCATTAAACAGCGATCCACCTTGAGCCTGACGGAGGGTTGCCGGTGGGCGTCACGTTAGTCGGTGGATCGTCCTGCCAACACGATGGAAGGCTTTTGGTCCTTGCTACGGTCGTGGCTCTGCCCGCACCGGGGGGTCTCGAAGGAGAAACTGCTACTGGATCTGGGATTCGTCGAGTACGTCTACGACGTGCGCCGACGCGGCAAGGCGTTGCTCGGTGCCTTGATCGAACTGCTGGTCACGCCAACCCCCCGAAACGCAGGAGGAGCGATTCTTAGTTTATTAGCGAGATCTCAAGACACAAATAGTGGCCGTCAAAAGGTTCTACGAATGGGCGATGCAGGACTCGAACCTGCGACTTTCTGCGTGTAAAGCAGACGCTCTACCAACTGAGCTAATCGCCCCGTCATCACAATGCACTCCAGTATAGAATATCCTGGAGTTCCTGTCGCCCAGAAATCGCGACGGGGAGGAGGGGCGGTGCTCGCTCACGGGAAGGGCTCGGTGAAGGTTGGCATTGTCGAGCATCGCGGGGATCTCGCCGATCGTCGGCGGTGCCAGAGCCGCGAGGGCCTTCGCCAGGTCGTCGCCGTGGTTGCGGGGAGCTGCCGGGCGATCATCGATTCGATCGAGGACTGGTCCGCCGGCCGGGACTTTCTCCCTGCCGGTGCCAGGGCTCTCGGCTCCCTCCGCATTCGTCAGAATGAATGATTAAGCAAAGGGCGAGGCTCGCACGGATAGTCGAGTGGACTGGAGGCTGCTCGGAGGTGGGCCGTTTGAGTATGATCCTCGGAAGGCGAGGGCGGTCCCCACGATCCGACGCGGCCACCGGAGGTCTGACAGTCATGCGTGTTTCCCTGTTCATCACGTGCTTCAACGACACCCTCTTCCCCGAGACCGGTCGCGCCGTCGTGCGGGTCTTGGAG
>JAFANO010000390.1 GCA_019232645.1 Planctomycetaceae bacterium
GGGACAGTGGACAGCCGATCCTCGCGGATCGTTGTCGGAAATACGATGTCACCGTACTTAGGGCTGCCAGAAAGAAATCGCCGCGAAGATCGTCACTGGGGGTGGCGACTCCATCCTGGCCGTCAAGGACAACCAACCGAACCTCCATCGGGACATCCAAGACAGTTTCGATTCGGCGTTGGAGACCGACTTCGCGGGCCTGGAGTGGGGCGTGGCTCGGACGGAGGAGACGAATTGCGGCCGGCAGGAGGTGCGGGGATGTCATGTCATCGTTCGCCCCACGGGGTGGCGCGATGCGGCCTTGTGGAAGGGCCTGACGGCGATCTGTATGGTGCTGTGTCGTCGCGTGGTCGAGGGCGTCGAGAGCATCGAGTCTTCCAGTAGTTCCAAGATTGCCGTAACAGTTGACTACATCGCACGCTCATATTCGATATCCCTTTCGGTGTAGGTAACGTCGGCGACTCCGAGCGCCTCTTCCACCCCATGGAGCAGCCACAGCAGCGTCTCCCACCGCAGCCGCTCCAGCCGGACAGAGCCAGCGCACACTAACCCTGAAACAAGCGTAATATGAGCTTCACTTTTTGGCCTGGTCTCACTCCACTGGGGTACGGAACCTCTTCGGGCCGGGCTTCTGTCTCCCGGTTCCCATCCGTCCGGCCTCGCTCGCTCATCACGTCACCGCCTCTCGTCGGTTCGGGGCCCACACGGACCGGAGCATCCGGACTCCGGCTTCAAGGGCTCCCCCACTCACAACCGCAACGACTGCAAGTGCTCCACCAACCGCAGGAACACCCCCTGCCACGGGTTCCACGACAGCAATCGGTAGATGATCCGGCGAGCCGTCCTGACGATCTGACACGGCACCTGGATCAATGCCACGCAGAACGTCGAGAACTCCATCCGCAACAGCGACCGCTTCTCGGTACGGTGTTTCCCCGCCCACCGGGGATGCTCCGGTAGCAACAACGCCGCCCACGCCTTCAGGCTCCACGCCAGGCCGGCCATGACCATATAGGCCCAGTTGCTCACCAGGCTGTCCACCGGCATCGCCAACGCCTTCACGCCGCTCTTGAGCTGGGCGATCAAGTTCTCTTGGTCGCACCGGTCATTCGCCAGGAACACGATCTCCGGCGCCGAACTCGTGCGGTCGTTGGTGAGGTAAAAGAAGTACCGGTCCGGCTCGAAGAGCCACAACTGCCCCTTCTCGACCACCAACTTCTTGCGGAGCACGATCACCCGGTAGGTCCTCTTGCAAGCCACCGGGCGGTACTCGAACTCGGCCACCTCCTCGCCGATCAGCTTCAACGTCTCGAACTGCCGCTCGGCGACGATCCGCTCCTTGGGCCGCTCCCGAGCCTGACGGGGCATGGTCTGGATCGTGTATCGGGGCGGGCGTTCCAACTCGCTGTATTTCAGGTCGTCCAGGTGCCCGGCCAGATCCTTAAGGTTGTCTCGGGCATCCATGCCGAAGATGAAGCGGATGCCGTCGCTGTCCCAGCGGTCCAGGTACTTCGTCTGGGTGAACTTGGTGTCACCCCGGAAGGTGACGCGGCGGAACCCCGCCCGGCGGCAGAGGGCGGCGGCCTGGTCCAGGTACACGTCGGCGTGCTCGTGCGAGGGCCGGTTGCCGCTGCGGTTGACCAGGTAAAGCGGCTCACCGGTGTTGGCCAGCGAGACGACCAGCGGGTGGTAGCCCCAGATCCCGTTGTAGGAGAGATCTACCCCCTGCTTGCACCAGCCGTCGCTCGGGGCGATGGTCCCATCGGCATCGAGGAAGGCTTCGTCGAAGAAGTCGTCGGGCTGCTGGCTCCAGACCCGTAGCCGGGTCCGATTGACGATGTCCATCAACTGCGCGACATCGTTCGGGCGGAAGCGGCGGCAGAAGTCGCCCGCCGTGGTGGGGTCGGGGATGCGCTCGGCCCCGAGGGCATCGAGATCGACTTCGTCGTGGCGTCGGACCTCGATGTGCTCCAGGCGACTGCCTCCGCTCAGGAGGTTGTAGGCGATGTTCAGGACGTGGTCGCTCTCGTGGTAGGGCATGTGCCGCTTCAGCAGGTGGAGACCCTCGTCAAGGTCCTGGATCAGCCCGACCTTGCGGGCCAGGAGGTGGAGGGCTCCGATGCCGCCGGGGGCGATCCCCCGGACCTTTTCGCTCATCTCGTAATGGAGGTTGGAGGCGGTCATCATCGGCCCGGGGCGTTCGACGCCGGGCTTGTTTTCCAGTCGGCGCAGGATTCTGCGCTGGCGTCGGTTCAACTGGCGACGGACACTGGCGTTCACTCGAAAACCTCCTGGGGGCGAACGGACGAGGGTCGTGAATCACCTCGATCGTTCGCTGAATCCAGGGGGTTTTCGAGCTTCCCGACCTCGATCAGCCCCGGATTACGCTTGGTTGAGGCTTAGTGCGGCCGATGCGGGCGAGTGAGGAGGACCTCTTCGGGGTCGTCAGGCCGGTCGTCGCCCCGCAGGAGGTCCGGGAGGCGGGCGTCGAGCGCGGCCATCCGCTCAGCTTCGCGGACCCACTGGGCCGTGGGGTAAGGCCAGCCCGGCTTCGCGGCGCCCAGCGCGTGGGCCTTCCGGAGCGCCGCCAGCGCCTCGGCCGTGCTCCCCCTGTCTCTGGAGGGCGGAGCCGAGGCCGAGGTAGGCCGCG
>JAFANO010000442.1 GCA_019232645.1 Planctomycetaceae bacterium
GGATTCCAGGCCGGCCTGCGCGGCATAGCCGCAGGTCAAGATCATGCCGCACAGCGCCACACGACGGATCGGAGACATCGCACGTCCTCGCCGGCTCTGGCCCGGCCTTCCTTGGGGGAAACGAGTCGGGGGAGAACTCTCGACGGCGGCGCGCCTCACGCCCTGGCCACCGCCACGATGGGAGGGCCGGCCAGGTTCGAGACCTGGTTTAACACCCAGCACCAACCGCGGAGCAGCGAGAGGCCGAAGGCCATCATCAGGAGGCCCTCGATCGTGTGATACGTCCCCGAGGCGAAGTTCGGGTCGAGGTGATGCATGATGTACCCAGTCAGGATGACGCGAGCCACGTTGGCTGTGATGGCGATCGGGACCGCCGCAGCGACGACCGCCGCGCGATACCAGGACGGCCGCGTCGAGAGGTAGGCCACCGCGACGGTCAACGCCAGGAACCCGGTGAGCTGGCGCATCCCGCTGCACGCCTCGGCCACGAACATCTGCACGCCGCCGGGAAGGGTCAGCCTGTTCCCTTCGCAGAGCACCGGGACGCCCGTCGCGTTCAGCACCACCGTGGCGACCTGGCTGGCCATTAACTGGAGCGGCGAGGCGATCTTAGTATACAGCGCGATCGGCAGCGGGACCATGAAGATCAGGAAGAAGATCGCGAAGCCGTAGCGGCGCAGGGCGTCCGTCCCCGCGAGCAGGGCGCACAGGCCCGCCGCGCCCAGCAGGAACGACAGGTCGCCCAGAAAGCCGACCGGGACCAGCACCGTGGCCAGCCGGCCCGCCATCGAGAACCCCAGCAAGCCGAGCCCGATCCCCACCCCCGAGCGGAACGGCACCGGGCCGCGGCGGGCGGCCTGGTCGGCGAAGTAGAGGCTGATCAGCGGGACCAGGAACCCGTGGCTATAATTCTCGTCGGTCCTCCAGACGCGGACGAAATGCTCGAGGTTCGACCCGAAGATCAGGCAGAGCAAGCCCAGGCAACTGATCCCACCGATCAGGGGGGCGCGCCTCTCGGGGTCGGCGAGTGCCTGGCGCGCCAGGGAGATCAAGCCCGGCGTGGGATCGACCCTCGCCGGAGATGGGGGGGGCTCCAGGTGCGTCGTCACCATATCTTCGTCCATCCTCGTCAGGAAGAGAGCCTGGGCCACGCGCCGCGGCGCATCGGTCGGGTCGGCGTGCCATCCACGCTCGAAATCAAGGCTGGTTCGCCGGTTTCGAGTCGGTCTCGGCCCGCGCCTCCGGCACGTCGGGGCGGGTCCCCGAATATTTCAAGAACTCCTGGGCGCGCCGCGTGATTTCATCATTGGAGTCGGGTTTCCTGGCCGACTCCAGCGCCTGGAGGCGCCTCGGCTCGTCGTTGAGCCGCAGCTCGATGTCGGCAAGATTCATCCACCAAGAGCGGCGGATCGCCTCGTCAGGCATCAGGTCGATCGCCTGGCGATAGCGCCGCTCGGCCTCGGTCCAGCGCGCCTTCAGGGCCAGCGCCTCGCCCTCGGCCGCCAGGTGAACGGCCGTCGAGGCCCCCTCGGGCGCGGTCGCCTCCGCCCGCGCCAGGAGGACGTCGAGCGGACGATCGGCGTCGGGGGCCCCGCGCTCCCGCAAGGTCCGGGCCGCGACCAGCGGCGCGACGGCGAAGCGCGGCAGGGCCTCGGACCATTGCTCGAAGGTCCATTCCTCCTGCGCGGCCATGTCGCGGACGACCATGCCGATCAGGTCCTCGTAGGGCAAGGCATAGCGGCGGACCTGCGAATCCTCGATGAACGCCGGGGCAGCCAGCCGCGACAGATCCGCGCGCGACGCCATCTCCAAGGCCTCGCGGTACATCCTCACCGCGGCTTCCCGGTTCCCCGCCTTGAGCCACTGATGTCCCGACCAGGCCAGCGCGATCACGTCCCGGCTCAGCCCGACACGTGCGGCCAACGGGCTTTCCGGGTTCCCCTGTCGCGGCCGTGACAGCGCGAGCCGGGCGGCCGGCTGCACGGGCGAGGCCTGGCACGCGGCGACCAGCAGCGATTGGACCTCCTCGGCGTTGTCGGGTCCGGCGTCGGGGGCACGGTCCTGGTATAAGGCCCAAGACACCAGGTTCCCGGCCGTCGTCTTCCACCACGAGGTGCCCTGAAGGGTGATCGATTCCGGGAGCGGTTTCGGGCTCCGGGCGTTCCGCACGAGGCGATTCGCGACCTGGCCGGCGGCGTAGGCGTCGCGCGACCATGTCCAGGCCATTCCGTTCCCGGCCGCCCCGACGAGCAGCGCGGCGGCCGTCGCCGGGAGCCATCCCAGCCAGAGCGGTAGCGACCACTGCCCGGGGGCCTCGGCCACGGTCGGGATCGGGAGCATCGCGTCCCGCCGGACGCTCGGATGGGCCGACACCATCGGTTCAGGGGCGACCCGGTGCGCCGCCAAGATGTCGCGCGCCGACGGCCACTCTCGGCTGGCGAAGGGGGGGGCAGTCTTCGACGAGGGTGAGTTCACCGGGGGACGTCCCGCGGCTAGAGGCGCGGTCGGCGCCGACGTGGGTTGGACCTTCGACCGGGCGGTAACCGAGGCCTGGCGGGGTGTTGATCCGCGGCCCCGCGCGGTTGTCGCTCGAGGACTCGACGCGGTCCTCGGCTCATCCTGATGCGGCGTCGTCAGGTCGATCGTGGCCGAATCGAACGTTGGGGTGGGCCCGGTCCAGACGCACGGCTCCACGAGGAGGGTATCCGTGACGAACGGTGCCTGATCCCGCCAGGCTTGCGCCTCGGGCATGATCGAAAACCCGAGAGGCTCCGGTGCGGTTGCAGTTGCGAGCCATGAGGCGGTTGCCTCATCGGTTCCGATCGAGGTCGACACCTGCCTCGACGTCGTGACCGTCCCGGCGGCCCCCGCGGCCTGGATCTCCTGCTCGGGGGCAGAGGTCGACCCGGGTTCCCTCTCCTCCTGAGAGAGAGGCGGGCAGATGGAGCGTTCGGACTCGGCGTCACGGCTCTCGGCGTGGCATTCCTCTGCCGGGAGGAGAGCTGATCGGGTCTCCTCCCGGTCAAGGGCGATCGCTCCAGTCGGCTCCGCGGACATGTCCGAGGCCAGCTCGGGCCCAGAGGTTCCCAGGGCCGACTCCTGCCCTGCCTCGTCGCGAAGTGGTGCGTCTTCGGCCGGAGCGACTGCGACGTCCGGTCGCGGCACCGCCGGTGCCTTGAACGAGGCCGGTCGGGGAGGGCTGAAGAATGGGACCGACCTTTCCCGGAGCGGTACTGAGAGCCTTCGGGTCGTCGCGGGCCGATCGACGCGCGCCTCGGGGCGGGGTGGGAAGATCGGAGGCTTCCAGCTCCCAGCGGACGGCTTGCTCCGGTCGCGGGGCGGGTCGGCCGGGGCGGGAGTCGTCCGCGGGGCGACCGGCTCGAGTCCGAGAGCGGACGGCGGGAGCTCCTCGACGGCGATCGCTTGGGACGACTCGGTTGCGAAGAGTGCCTCGTCCGAGTTGGCCGGGTCGAGCGGCACCCGTTCGTAGTCCATCCTCGCGATCTCCGGGGGACTCTCCCGATCGATCGGAGGAGGATCGGCGAAGAAGGACGCCCCCCTCGTCGCGGGAAGGTCCAGATCCGCGACGAGATTGCCCGGCTCGGGTGTTTGGTAGACCGCCAGCGCGGTCGTCACCGAGATCGGCGGCGGTTCGATGTCGGCGAGGCCCTGGGTGAGCGGTGCTGCGAAGCGTCGCGCGGCCGGCCGGATCCGGACATTCGGCCGCTTCCGCGTGTCGGGACCGCACGGTCCTCCCTCGTGCCGCGTGAGGCTCGTGGCGGCCAAGGTCGCCGCGGGGGAGGCCGAAGGCCTGGGGGGCTCGGGGACGACGGTCCGCGCCCGGAGTCGTTCGCCGGCCGCCTTCCAGCGCTCCCGCCAGCACCGATCGTCCTGACGCGCCTTCAGCCAGCTCTCGCGCTGCTCCCGTCGGGCCTGCCAGCGTGCCAGACGCTCCGGGGAGTGATCGAGGGAAGGGCGATCCACCCGGGGCGACTCGCACTGGCCATCGCCATCCGGAGCGGGATCCTCGGGCGGATCACCGCCGGTGTGCTCGGGCGCCGGAGTGGAGTCCGGGGGCGGCTCCAAGGGGAGCGGCGTGGGGTAAGTTGCCCAGTCGGGGGCGGCATTGCGAGTCGGGCGGAGGGTCAGCCAGGATCCGCCCACACGGAAGGGAACGTCATACGGCAAGGGGCAGGGTTGCTCGATCGAGCGGCCATCGAACCAGACCGATCCGGGGGGCCTCATCGGGACCAACTGCCAAGTCCCCCCCCGACGTCGGAGCCGGCATTCCTCCTCGGCCAAGTCGGGCTCGGCGAGGCGGACCTCGCAGTAGGGGGCGCGGCCGATCCGGACCGAGACTCCCGGGAGCTCAACGACGCGGATCGGGTCCGTGTCGCGGCCCTGGATGTGCAGGCAGGCAGTTTCCGGCATCGTGGGTTGACTCCTCCTTGAAGCCCAGCGCGCGATTCGCTTACCCGCGCTCCACGAACAGGTCGGTTCCCCCGGCCAGCCAGCGGTTCCCGGCCCCTCCCAGCGCGCTGGCGGCCACGGCGACGGCGGCCAGCTCGACCGTCCAGTGGACGGCCGAAAATAGACCGAATCCGGCCGCCGCGCCGATCATGCCGAAGGCCAGCGCGCGGTCCGCCGTGCCGACCCGCCGGACCGCTCCGGGCAGGCGGTAGAGACACCAGAGCAGCGCGACCACGAGCAGCGCGACTCCCACCGCGCCTGCCTCGACCCACCATTGCAATAAGCTGCTGAGGGCGGTCGTCCGCGCCTCGTCGCACGACTTGTAGAGCGGGAAGATCGAGGCGAAGCTCCCCAGTCCCGTCCCGAGGACGGGGAAGTCGCGGAGGATCGCCCACGCGTCGGCCCAGACCCGCGTCGCCGTTTCCAGGCCCTCGGCCGAGGCCAGCGGCCGGGCGTCGGGGATCCGGGACCAGACCTCCCCGAGCAGGATCCCACCCCCCAGCGCGAGCACCGACAGCAGCGTCACGATGAGTCCGAGCCAGCGCAGGCCCGAGGGCCGGGCGCTGGGGAGGCCGACCAGGACCAGGCTGATCGCGAACGGCAGGCTCAACCAGCGGCCCGCCATCAGGCCGATCAGCACGGCGCTGGTCCAGAGCAGGCCGATGAGCAGGACGACCAGGCCCCCCTGCCCCGAGTCGCCCAGCCGCGTCCGGAGCCCCTCGCGGCTGCCGCGCGGGGCCAGCAGTTGCAGGATGAGCGCCAGCGCCAGGGGCAGGCCGATCGTCCCCAGCGCCAGGAAGGCCCCCGGCCCCCCCATGAGGCTCCCGATCAGGAACGGTCGATCGGGCACCGGCACCGCCCAGGAGGTGGTCGCCGCGCTCGCGGCGTCCAGTGCCCGCAAGGCGGTCGTGTTAGGCGTGGCCAGCAGGTCGCCGACCGACGGAGTCCACCACGGGCCGAGGCCCGGGTCGTAGAGGCCGAACAGGTGACCCGACCGGCTGACCAGTTGCACCAAGGCGAACGACGTATTGAAGAAGAAGGCGGCGATGATGCTTCCCCAGACCACGTAGAGTCGCCCCAAGCGATCAGCGAACAGGGAAACGCTCCAGAAGAGAGCGAGGCAGGCCGTCGCGCCCGCCAGCCATTGGAGCGTGCCCGAGCGGTCGAGCGTCACCGGCGAGCCTCCCCCGGCCGGCTCGGGCAGCGCCAGGCCGGGGCCTGCGGCCCGGGCGCGCTCGGGGAAGAAGCCCAGGGCGTAGGCCGCGCGCGAGCGGGGCGAGAGCTGCTCGGCCACCCGGGGCGGCAGGGGTGAGAGCTGCACGGCCGCCAACGCCAGGGCCAGGGCACCCAGCGCGGTCAGGGGGCTCTTCAGGACCCGCATCCTCCCCTCCAGCGCGACCCGCGCCAGCGAGGCGATCACGAGCAGGGACGTCAGCCCGGCGATCATCGGCCGGGCCCACCAGACCGCCCCGCCGAAGGCCAGCGTGGTGCCGGTCAGGAGGCTCGCCAAGACCAGGGTCACGATGCGGTCGGCGATCTTCAGGAGTCGTTGCCGAACGTTCACGCGAAGCGTCTCCGGCTCAGTCCCGGAACGAGCCGGCCAGCGGCAATGCGGCGTGCTCGTCCGAAGGGGCGTCCAAGCCGCCGGCGGCGAGCCGGCGGCCCTGGTCGACGCCCTCGGCGGGGCCGTACGGCGCGTCGGGGCCGTAGCTCGACCAGTTCTTGAGGTCCTCGTGCAGTCCGTTGAAGACGACACCCGCGATCATGACGTGCGACTGCTCGAGCATGGCCTTGGCCCGCTGGAGCGGCCTGAGTTCCTGCGACCCCGAGCGCACCACCAGCAGCGCCGCATCGACGATCCGTCCGAGCATGCGGCAGTCGGCCAGGCCGAGGATCGCCGGGCCGTCCAGGATCACGCGGTCGTAGTGATTCGACAGCGCCAGGATCAATTGCCGGAGCTCGAGGGTCCCGAGGATCTCGATCGGGACGTTGCGCACGTCGCCGGTGGGGAGGAAGTCGAGATTGGGGATGTCGGTCCGGACGACGGTCCGCTGCCAGGGCAGGTCGCCACGGAGCACGTCCACCAGTCCGAGATCGTGCCCGCCCTCGTGCCGGAAGACGCCGCCCAGGCTGGGCCAGCGGAGGTCGACGTCCATCAGCAGGGTCCGCTCGCCGGCGCGGGCGCAGGTGGCGGCCAGGTTCAGCGCGGTCGTGCTCTTCCCCTCGCCTGCCTTGGCGCTGGTGACCAGCAGGGTCACGATCGGTCCGTGCTTGTCGGAGACCCCGAGGAGGCTGGCGCGGAGGTTGCGGAAGGCGTCGGCCTCGATCGACCCGGGCGCGCCCGGCGTCCAGAGATGGCCCGCCCGCTGGATCGACGCCGCCCGACGGATCCGGGGGACCACCCCGAAGAGCGGCAGGGTCAACCCGGCCGCGAGGTGTTCGGGGACCTTGACCGAGTGGTCGAGGTGCTCCATCAGGCAGACCAGGCCGATGCCCAGGGCGAAGCTCATGAAGGTGCAAATCGCGATGTTCAACGGGCGGCGCGGGCGGACCGGCAGGGTGGGCTCGGGGATGCTGGGCGGCAGCGCGATCGGGTCCTTCTGCGACTGCGCGACGATGTTGAAGTCGGCGATCCGCCGCTGCAGCTCGCCGATCCGCACGACCTTCTGCTTCTGCTCATTGAGCAGGTCGATGAACCTCTGGTGGGTGGGCATCGACTCCTGCATCTCGGCCAGCGCCTTCTTGACGTTCTCCTCGTCGGATCGGATCTCGGTCCTCATGTTCTCCACCAGCGCCTCGTAGGGATCGGTGCCGCCGTCCGAGGTCGCGGTCGGGGCCGAGCGGAGCCGGGTGAGTCGATCCATCACACGGTCGAGCTTCTCGGCGGTGTATTTGACCGAAGGGTCGGAGTCGAAATAACGGATGGTGCGGCGGAATTGCCTCATCCGGCCGGTCAGCTCCTCGCGAACCCGTTCGAGCTCGGCGATCTGCCCCTCGCGAGACGAGGATTCGGCCTGACCCTTGAGGTTCGGGAACGATTGCGCGAGCCAGGCCTGCTGCTGGAGCTCGCCGAGCCGCGCGTGCTTCTGCATCAGGAGCGAGCCGAGCATCTCGAACTGCGCCTGCTTGATGTTCTTGCCTTCGGGCCCGATCGTGTCGGCGTGCTTCCTGAGCATCTCGTAGATCTTTTCGTTGAGCACGCGCGACTCCCCCTCGAGCTGCTTGAGACTGGCCTGAGCGCCGTCCCGCGAGTCGTAGTTTTTTTGGACGACCTCGTCACGGGCCTGCTTCTTCATGAGCTCCAGGAGGAGCGAGAGCTGCTTGACGGTCCGGGCGGGGTCGGTGCCTTCGAGCGACACGGTGACTTGGTTGGTCCCCTGGATCAGGCGGGCCTGGAGGTTGGCGAGCAGCTCCTCGGAGGCCTCCTGAGCCGACAGGCCCGTCGGGATCAGGCTGGGGTCGTTGATGAAGACCTGGTCGGCCATCACCTTGCTCTTGAGCATGGCGATCCGATTGGGGATGTATTTCTCGGAGGCCTCGGCGTCGCGCGGGACTCCGTTGTTGGAGACCAGCGTGGACAGCACGGGATCGAACTGCGGGGGCTCGATCACGACCTGCGCGACGGCCCGGTAGACCGAGGGCTGGCGGACGGTCCAGACCGCGCCCAGGACGCCCAGGGGGACGGCGATCACCAGGACGAGCCAGATCCGCCGCCTCAGGGCGCGGAGGTAATCCGAAGGCGACTTCGACGGCGTGGGGCCGTGGAGCGGCGTGAACGTGGGGGTATGGGCCTGGAGGCCGGGGGGGCGGGGTGGCCCCGTGACAGAAGGCTGGATTCCATCCATGGATCATTCCGCTCCCATCCGATGCCAATCGGTCACTCTTCGCCGAGTGAGGGGTGTGAGGCCACCGATGGGGCCTCCCATCCCAGCGTCATGCGGAGCCAGTTCAGGGTGCTGCGCGACAGCGAAGGGGATGATGAGGTCGACAGCGCCAGGATCGGGGCGGCCTGCGACTTCGGCCGCAACACATCCGGCTCCCCGGGCCGTTCCGGCGGGACCGTCTCCACCTCGGCGGCCTCCCCGGTCCCGCTCCGGGTGGTGAGCAGCCGTTCGAGCCGCTCGGCCGTGGCCAGCGACAGGCGCTGGAGGAACCGGAATGCGATGTCCGCCGCCAGGGTCGAGCACGCGTCCTGTTGGATCGCGACGGTCAGCAGCAGGTCCTGGCCACTGGAGAGTCGGAAAATCGCCGTCGGACCCGACACGGGTGCCGGCGGTTCCACGTCCCGGGGCCCCGCGTCGGCCGGGAACACGAGCCGGCCGTCGCGCGTGCAAGCGATCCGCGGCATGTCGCAACCGAGCTTGTGGCTGGTGTCTTCGAGGATGGCGCAGATCGACGTCATCTCGGTGCAGAGCTCGATGCGCTGGATCGCTTCCCAGGTCACCTTGGCGGCGAACCGTTCCTGACGCCCGCGCGCCAGCCGCGACTGGAGGTCCGCGCGCAGCTTCGCCATCTCGTCGAGGCGGCTGGTCAAGATCAGCAGGAAGGCGAGGCAGCCCGACAGTCCCAGGACGAGTGCCAGCGGCTCGTTCCTCAGCGCCACGCCCAAGAGCACCACGCCGCAGAGGAATCCCGAGAAGCAGTAGAGCAGCAATGCCGCCTGGCGCGGGTTGAGGCCCAGCCCGATCAACAAGTGGTGGACGTGCCGGCGGTCGGCGGAGCTCAGCGGCAGATTCCTGACCCAGCGGCGGAAGATGGCCATCGCCGTGTCGGAGATCGGCAGCCCCATCGCCAGGATCGGGAACAGGATCGAGATCGCCGACGGCCCCTTGAGCGAGCCCTGCACGCCGATCACGCCGATCAGCAGCCCGATCAGGAGGCTGCCGCTGTCGCCCAGGAAGATGCAGGCGGGGTGCCAGTTGTAGAGCAGGAACCCGGCCAGGCTCCCGGCCAGCGCGGCCGCCATGATCGCGACCCCGACGTTCTGGTGGTGGATCGCCACCAGGGTCAACGTCCCGCTGACCAGCAGGCCGACCCCCGAGGCCAGGCCGTCCATGCCATCGATGAGGTTCCAGACATTCATACAACCCAGGAACCAGAGCATCGTGACCGCCAAGCCGGACGGAGCCACGCTGACGGCGTATCCCGCGACGGCCAGGTCGACGCTCGGCCGACCCAGCTCGAACCCCACGCCGAGGAACTCGAAGCTGTCGATCCGGACGCCGCCGAGGTAGAGCACCAAGACGGCCATCGCCTGGCCCGCCAGCTTGATCCGCGGGCCCATCGAGCGTGTGTCATCGATGAAGCCGATGACCAGGACCAGTAGCGAGGCCATGAACACCGACGCCTGCCGCGCCCACCACTCGGCGAAGCCCGACCACGCGACGAGGTAGCCGCCGTAACCCGCGATGGCGATGCCCGAGGCGATCCCGAACGCCAGGCCCAGGCCGCCCAGCCGGGGCGTCGCCCCTTTGTGGATCCGCCGGAAGTGATCGGGACGATCAATCGCCCCGGCCCAGACCGCGATCCGCGTCACCAGTGGAATGGCGAGCACGCAACCCATGAACGCGACGGCGAAAATCAGCAGGAACGAGTTCGAGATCATCATGAACGGGACCATCCTCAACGCCCCCCGATCACCTGTCCGCCGCCCGGTTCGCCGCGCAAGGCATCAATCTCGACGCGAGATCGTGCCGCAGTCCAGAACGAGAAACGCCCTTCGATGGGTCCGGGGACGACCCCACGGCGGACCTACCGCTCGAAAGGTACGACGAGTCAGAGGTCCTAACGGACTTCGAATGACCCCCCCGCACCACGCTCAAAGGAACTCTCGTTCCGGAAAATGATGGCCAAAGAGGGCGCGAAAGGCACATCCCCGAGACTGGGGATGGCGGCCTCATCGCGGGTGCTCGAAGCAACCAACGGCCGGGAGGTATGTGAGGACGGGGTGAGCAGGACCTACTCGTGGAGCGAGCGCCGCATTTCACGTCGATGTCTCGTCATCCGTGACTGAATCGGGACAAATTCGCTCCGGAGATCCATCCAGAGCGAAGCCTCCCTGCCCGCGAAAGTATCGAGGTTCGGACATCCCGGGTCAAGAGCGGAATCGTCGACCCGTGACCCGGTGACCCGGAATGAATCGCGTCTCAGGAAAGGAATCCATGCTCGGACCTCAGTTCGCGGCCTGTCCGCGACACACAGGTTCCGGCACCGGTCGGACCTCTGGTTATCCGTGCCTGACTGACCCGAGACGCTGTATCTCACCGGGGCGATGTCGCGACAGTCCCCCGGGTCGGTGGGACCACGCGACGGTCGCGCGCGTGTCCCGCCTCCGGCCGGACGACCCGATGGAGCGCCTGGCCGTGGCGCTGGCCTTCCGCGGCCTCTCGCCCTCCAGCGATCGCGCGCCGAGCCGGATGGCGGCCATGGCCGTCGATGAGGTCCCCTGGGTGCTCGAGGACCTACGCCTCGACGCCTCGGTGACCGAGATGGACCGCCTTCCTCGGCGGCGGTAGCGCCCCAGCCGAGCCGCTCCCGACGGCGGCCGTCCGCGTCGCCCCCCCTTCCCCGCGCCCTGGTCCACGGAAGGCGCCAGGGCCACCGCGCTGCGGCTCGGCGACCCCCGTCGTCCCCCGCGTCTCGGGCGGCCGGTCCTCTTCGACCTCCGCGCCTTGTCCGAGACGGATGATGACGTGCTGCTCCAGGCGATCGGGCGGGTCGCGCGGGGATCGGGCCCCGATTGCGGCGGACGGTTCCCGGCCCGGGCCGTTGCCGTGATACCCGTCACGCGTTATCGTGATCTGCGAGAGTGCCTGTCTCTCACGACGTGAGATAACCTCGAAGAAGGGGCTGCGGAGGGTCGTGCTCCCCCTCTGGCTCGCTCTCACCCGTCGAAAAATCTGAAATTTGAAATTTCAAATTTATCTGAAATTTGAAATTTCAAATTTCCAATCAGCGGACCGTGTGCTCGAAATCCCTGGCACCCGTACCAGGACCCCTCAAGGACGGCCGGCCGGAGGCTCGCGCGGGCCTCAGGAACTCCGCGGCG
>JAFANO010000520.1 GCA_019232645.1 Planctomycetaceae bacterium
CCCGGGACCGTCGCGGCGGGCGAACAGCTTCTCGAACCAGTGCAGGTAGATATTCGCCAGCAAGGGGGAGATCACGCCCCCAACAATGTTGCGAACGACCTTGTTGGGGGCCCCCTTCAAAAGGGGA
This sequence comes from Planctomycetaceae bacterium, assembly GCA_019232645.1. Taxonomy (GTDB): domain Bacteria; phylum Planctomycetota; class Planctomycetia; order Isosphaerales; family Isosphaeraceae; genus JAFANO01. The sequence goes on from JAFANO010000520.1 coordinate 128, forward strand.
CGGACTGACCCGATACACGATCCGGATCTCCTGCTCGTCGATCTCGACCTTCTTCACCAAGGCCCGAATGATTTCCCGCCGCGTGTCCCAGTCCGGCTCTTCCAACCCCTGCGAGACACGCCTTGCGAACTCCTCCAACTGGCCGATCACCAGCCGGAGTTCCGCCTCCTGCGTGGCCGCGCCGATCCGCTGCCGATGCTCTTCCTCCAATCGAGCCAGACGCTCCCTCGCCGCCGTGAGCCGCGGTTCAAATTCTGACTTGTCGAGCAGCCCGTCGCCGTATGCATCGATCAGTCGAGAAATCATCCTTTTCACATTACTCACCAGCTTGTTGAGATGCTCCACCTCCTGATTCGGCCCCGTCTCTGCACCCCGAAGGCGCCGCTCGTACTCCCCCCGGACCCGCTCTGGCTCGGACAAGAGGCGGCGCACGTCTTCCCAGACGGCGGCGTCCAGCAGATCGGTGCGGACCTGCTTGTTCCAACAGAGGCGCTGGCCGCCGAAGCGATAGGCGTCGGAGCCCGTACAGCGGTAGTAGGCGTAGGGGACCTTGCCTTTGCCCTTGGCCGAGGCCCGGCTCGTCGGCTTGCCGTAGCAGCCGTAGCCGCACCGCTTACACACGACCAGGCCCTGGAGTAGGTAACGACCGCCACCGGACCGGTCGCGGCGGCGTTGCCGGTTCTCCTCGAGTTGGGCTTGGACCGCCCCGAAGAGATCCTCGCTCACCAGGCCGGGCACTTCAATGAGAATCTGATCCTTCGAGGATGTATCCACCCGTGAGACCGGACGCCTGGGCTGCTCAGGGCGGCCGCGTTGCGGACGGAGGCGCTGCGGCTTGAGCTCGCCCGAGCGCGTCTTGCCGAACGCCGCCGCCCCCCTGTAAGCGGGATTCTTGAGGATCAGCCAGACCGTCGAGCGATCCCAGGCCGATTTGCCGGTCCGCGTGGGGACGCCGTCGCGTCGGAGGCGTCGGCACACCTCACCGATCGAGCACCGTTCCTGGCCGACCCACTCGAAGATCCTGCGCACGACCCGGGCCTCTTCAGCGATGACCTGATAACGCGCCTCGCCGCCGCCCTCGTGCTTGCCGACGTAACGGTAGCCGTAGGGCGCGCCGCTGAGTACGTTGACCGAACCGCGGCGCGCGGCGTGTTGCTTGCCCCTGCGGCAACGCTCCATGATCTTGGCACGCTCGGATTCAGCGATCATACCCTGGACCTGAAGCAGCAGGTCCTCTTCGGGTCCGCGGCCGACGGGGTTGCGCAGGAAGACGACCTCGACGCCGCACCGGGTGAGTTCCTCGAGGATCAGGACCTGATAGGCATATTTGCGTGAGAGGCGATCCGGGTCGAGCATGTAAAGGCGGTCGATGGCCCCGGCGGCGGCTTGGTCCCGGAGCCGCTCGAGGCCTGGGCGGGCCAGGATACTCCCGCTGTAGCCGTCGTCGACGAAGCGTAACTCGGGGTCGCATTCCAAGGAGTCGCTCGCGATGCGCTGCGCGACCGCCTCGAACTGACTGTCGATCGTGTCCTCCTTGGCCTGTTGTTCCCCGGAGACCCGGGCATAGATCGCCACACGGAGATCGTGATTGGGCATGGCTGGTCAAGCTCCCCCGGCCTTCGATCGGAGACCCCGGAAGGTCGTCGTGGCCGGCTCGTTGTCACTGCGGCGAGGTCGCGGCCGTTCCAGGGGACGGGAGACGACAGGGATCAAAGCTTGGTATGCACGCGCGATCAGATCAATTGATCCTGGAGCCGGGTGAACTCGAAATAGCGTGTGACGGGAGGGCAGAGGGTCGACCTCCTTGGAGATGTAATCATGTGGACTCATCCTCTCCGAGACCGCGACGGTCAGCCTGCCTTGGACGGGGATCGAGCCGGGGCTGCCATCCTTGCCCGTACTTCGGTCGAAGCCGCGTTCTGGAGATGACAGAGTCAGGAATCAGGGATAGTTTTGCAACATTGTTGGGGGCGTGATCTCCCCCTTGCTGGCGAATATCTACCTGCACTGGTTCGAGAAGCTGTTCGCCCGCCGCGACGGTCCCGGGACGTGGGCCAAAGCCCAGCTGGTGCGATACGCCGATGACTTCGTGGTCCTGGCCCGGTACCAAAGCCGGCGGCTGATCGACTGGATCGAAGGGACGCTCGAGGGACGCTTCGGGCTGACGGTCAACCGGGAGAAGACACGCATCGTGAAGTTGCGCCAACCGGGTGAGAGCCTGACTTTCCTGGGGTTCACGCTGCGGTACGACCGCGACCGGTTCGGCCGTGGCCGACGTTACCTCAACGTGTTCCCCTCGGCGAAGGCCCAAGCTCGCGCTCGGGAGAGGCTTCGGGAACTGACCGGCCCGCAGCGGAACTTCGTGCCCATCACGGTGATGGTCAACGACGTCAATCGCTGGCTGGGGGGCTGGGGCAATGATTTTCGCCACGGTGATCCCAGTGCGGTCTTCACCCAGCTGAACTAGTATGTCGTGCAACGGTGGACCCGTCGCCTGAAACGTCGGAGTGACCGCCCCTACCGAATTCCGGCAGGGGAGTCGTCCGTTGCCCATCTGCAGCGCCTTGGCCTGCGGCTGTTGCGGACGACCATTGGTTGACTCGCTGTGCATGCCTGAGACCGAAAGGGTTCGGGGAAGCCGGATGCGGGAAACCCGCACGTCCGGTTTGAAGAGGGCGGAGGCGGTGATCGTCGCAGGGCCAGCGGATATTGAGCCACGCATGGGGAAACCCCGACACGGAAGTAAGAGGCTATCCGGTAACACGAGATTTTCGTAAGCTCGCTCCAGAGTGGGAGGTCGGCAAGATCCACCGAAGACGGAGCATG
>JAFANO010000547.1 GCA_019232645.1 Planctomycetaceae bacterium
TGATTGGGACGATCCCAAGATCGTCACCGTCTTCAACACCGACCCGAATGGCGGCTTTGGGGCGGTCTGGCAGGCAGGACAGGGACTACGCATCAAAATAGAGAGGATGGACAAAATAGAATAACCCGCTCTTGAGAGTGATTTTGAACAATACCCGGAAAAACCCGGCGATTTTTTGAATATCGCAACTCAATATGATATAAATTATAATATAAAATTATTATTATAAAATAATTCAGATTATTGGAATAGCGTAAAACCTAGGGTTTTCTTCGTGCGTAAACCTTGGCAGGCAGGAGCGGCCCCCTCGGTCGCATCCAACGGCGACCTGATCTTTGGGACCGGCAACGGCACGTTCGACGCCTTCACCACGACGACCCCACCCGGCCCGGCCGCGCAGGGCGAGGCCGGCTACGGCCTCGGTTACGCCGGGATCGGCCAGAGCGTGGGCGTCACCTTCGCTGCCGCCATACCGAGCACCGGCGTCAGCTCGACGGGCCTGTTCTTCAACGGCGTCTACCCCACCGACAAGCCGCTCGCGCCCAGCGTCTTCCAGCCGCTGAGCGGGACCGGGATCGACTTCACGGCGGGGTCCGAGGACCCCACCGGACCGCACACCTACCAGGCGACCCTCTCGTATGACGGCAGCACGCTCTCCGAGACGATCACCGACCGGACCACCGGCGCTTCCTTCCACCGTGACTACGCGAACGTGGACCTCCCCACCACCGTCGGCGGCGACACCGCCTTCGTCGGCTTCGGCGGCAGCACCGACGGCCGGCAGGCGACAAATGTGATCACGAGCTGGACCTACTCCAGCGGCGGCAAGACCCTCATCGACCACTCGGGCGGCTTCGCCAGCCACGGCGACCTGACGGCCACCGGGGTCACGACGTTCAACGGCAGCGAGGCCGAGCTGACCTTCACCACGCCCGAGCACCAGGGCGAGCAGGCGGGCAACCTCTTCGCTAACGGGCGCGTGAACATCCAGGACTTCTCGACGACGTTCACCTTCCAGATGCAGCCGCCGACCACGGGCCCGATCGGCGACGGCCTGAGCTTCATCATCCAGGGCGACACCGGCCATCGGCCCGGTCCGGACTACGGCGAGTCGATCCTCCGGCTCAGTCCGACCCCCGGGACGATGACGGTCGTCGACTCGTTCACCCCCTTCGACTTTAAGGCCCGGGACAACGCCGACAGGGACCTGGGCTCGACCGCCGTGCTGCTGCTGCCCGACTTCCCGGTTACGGCGCACCCGCACCTGGCGGTCACGGCCGACAAGTCGGGGATGATCTACCTGGTCGACATAGACAACCTCGGCGGGTTCAACCCCGGCGGTCCGGACCGCGTCATCCAGGAGTTCAAGGCCGGCACCGGCGGCTACTGGGGCTCGCCGGCCTACTTCAACGGCGTGGTCTACTACCAGGGCTTGGGTGACGTGCTCAAGGCCTACACCCTGAAGCTCGACCCGGCGACGAACACGATGATGCTGGACGAGACCCCGGTCAGCCAGGGCACGACGGTCTCCGGCTACCCCGGGGAGGCGCAGAGCGTCTCGGCCGACGGCACGCGCAACGGGATCGTCTGGGACGCGCAGGTGGATGCCTTCGCCTCGAGCGGCCCGGCGATCCTCCGCGCCTACAACGCGAACAACCTGTCGACGCCGCTGTACAGCAGCGACCAGGCCGGGCCGCGCGACACGGCCGGCGGTGGGGTCAAGTTTGTCACGCCGACGATCGCCAACGGGCTGGTCTACCTCGGCGCGCAATACGAGGTCGACATCTACGGCCTCCTGCAGCGGTCCGACGTCGGCGCCCCGGATCTCATGAACGGCCAAGAGAACGGCGGGGGCCCGGTCATCGTCGGCGACCCGACGCTCAATCCCGACGGCAGCTGGAATGATGCTGGGCTCATCCGGCGGAAGCGTTCCTGAGATTGAAGCATGATGGACATGCTGATTCCGATGGGAGTTGCGTCAAGAGGCTACCAACCTGGAGGTCAGCATGTCTACCAGCCTGCTGTAGCATCAGGACGGCCAAATCTCATTCGTAGGGTCCGCTGTGCGGACCGAAGTCTGTCTCGGTCTTAGGGATCCGTCCGCACAGCGGACCCTACACCGGCTTCGTCAAGCCTCGCTCGACCGCGGAGATCGCTCGTAAACCCAGCTCTACCACCGCTCCCGGCCCAGTCCCGCGAAGCTCCGCCCGGCCACCCACCGCTTCGGCACTTTCAGGAATCCCTCCGATCCCCGCGGAAGCCATACGACCCCGCCCCAGAGACGCTGGCCTCCAGGCGTTTTCCGCGGTAAGCTCGAATTTTTCCGCCCCCATATCCAGGGAGGAGCCGATGCGAAACCGCGTGACACTCATCTTGCTGGTCTCCCTGATCGGTCTGGCGATCGCGCCCGCCCGGGGGGCCGAGCCCGAGAAGATCTTCCCCTATCCGATCCGGAGCACGACGCTTGACAACGGCCTGTCGGTCCTCTCGGTGCCGTTCAACTCGCCGGGGATCGTCGCCTATTACACCGTGGTCCGCGCCGGGTCGCGGAACGAGGTCGAGAAGGGCCTCTCCGGGTTCGCCCACTTCTTCGAGCACATGATGTTCCGTGGGACCGAGGCGTACCCCCAGGAGAAATACAACCACGTCGTCAAGATGCTGGGGGCCGACCACAACGCGTTCACGACCGACGACTGGACCTGCTACCACCTGACCGCCCCCGCCTCGGCGCTGGCGACCCTCATCGAGATCGAGGCCGACCGGTTCCAGAACCTCAAGTACAGCGAGCCCGACTTCCAGAAAGAGGCGAGGGCCGTGCTCGGCGAGTACAACAAGGCGGCCTCGTCGCCGTCCCTGATCCTCAACGAGACGATGCAGGACCAGGCCTACACGACGCACACCTACAAGCACACGACCATCGGCTTCCTCGCCGACGTCAAGGACATGCCGAACCGGTTCGCCTACAGCCGGACCTTCTTCGACCGCTGGTACCGGCCCGAGAACTGCGCGATCGTCGTCGCCGGCGACGTCGACCACGACCGCCTGGTCGAGCTGGTCCGCAAGGCGTACGGAGGCTGGCGGCGCGGGTCGGCGACGGTGGCGATCTCCGAGGAGCCCCCCCAGACCGAACGCCGGTCCGCCAAGCTGTCGTGGCCCGGGCCGACGCTGCCGACCCTCTATCTCGGCTTCCACATCCCGGCGGCCGACCCCCGCAACCCCGACACGGCCGCCCTGGGCGCCCTGGCTCAGGCGGTCTTCGGCGAGACCAGCC
>JAFANO010000569.1 GCA_019232645.1 Planctomycetaceae bacterium
AGCGGGTCAGGATCAGCCCCTGGCAGGTGCTGTAGCCCGACCCGGCGTTGGTCAGCATCACGCCGTAGGTGCCGTTGGCCAGCAGGTGGGTCCGCGGCGCGGGCGTGTCCGGCGTGATCAGCCGGCGGCTCTTCAGGGGCGTGCCGCCGCGCGTCTCCTCGGCGGACGCCTCGTCCTCCTCGGACGACTCGACCAGCGGGATGCCGCGCGGCACGCGCTCCTGCAGGAGCAGCTCGACGGCGCGGACCATCGGCTCGGTCAGGAAGCGCCGGGGCATCGGCTCGTCGAGCGTGGCGTTGGCCAGGGCCACCAGGCTCATCCCCTGGTGGTGCGCCATGTACGACCGCACGACGGCCACGCGACGACCCCTGGGCACCCGCTCGGGAGTGTAGTCCATCGCCTCGTAGAAGCCGTACGCCCCCTCGCCCCCCTCCGAGGCCATCCGGCGGAAGTTCTCCAGCGCCCGGTGCGGCTGGATCATGACGGCCAGCGCCGTGGCGTAGGGGGCGATCACCAGGTCGCGCGCCAGGCCGCGCTTCAGCCCCAGGCCCGGGGTGCCGAACGCCTGGTAATGGTACTCGCCGTCGACGGTGAAGTCGGCGTAGGACGACTCGGAGATCCCCCAGGGGACGCCGCGCTGGAGGCCGTACTCGATCTGACGGTCGACCGCGGTCCGGCAGGCCTCGGCTACCACCGTCCCGGGCAGGCTCTTCAGGAGCAGGCGGGGCATGAGGAATTCGAACATCGTCCCGCCCCACGACAGCAGACCGATCCGGCCGGCGGCCTTGGTGTACGGCCGGCTGAGCTGGAACCAGTGCCGCCGGGGGACGTCGCCCCGCGCGATGGCCAGGTAGCTGGACAGGCAGGACTCGGAGGCCAGCAGGTCGTAGCAGGCGTCGTCGAGCCGGCCCTGCAGCAGGTTGCAGCCAATCGAGAACAGGTGGCGTTCGGCCTTGTAGAGGAAGGCGAAGTCCATGCCGCCGGCGAAGGCGTCGGCGCGGCCGGCGAGCTTGAGGCCGAGGTCGCGGAGGTCGGCGGCGGCCGACTCGCGGACCGCCTTGGTCAGCTCGGCGAGTCGCGCGGCGATCCGGTCCTGTCCGGCGACCTCCAGGCACGACCGCTCCAGCGCGTCGAGGTCCGCCAGGACCGCCGAGGATCGGGCGGCGATCGCGGCGACGCCCGTCACCGAGACCAGCTCGGCGCGCAGCGCCGGCCAGCGGCGGGCGAACTCGTCGGTCGGCGTCGGCCGGGCCGCGAGGTCCTCCTCGAGCGCGCGGAGCGGGGCCAGCCAGGGGGCGATCGCGGCCAGTTCGGCGCGGCGGTCCCGGATCTGGGCGGCGAAGCGGCGGGTCCAGGGCTCCAGCCCCTCGGGGGCGCCCTCGACGGCCCCGGTCAAGGTCCGGACCCGCCCGAGCAGGCCGACCGCCGACCAGTCCAGCTTGCCCAGCCAGTCGTCCCAGCCGAGCAGGTCGCCGGGGTCGGCCTCCAGGCGGCGGCCGAGCTCGCGGAGGTCGGCCTCGAGCGCGTCGAACTCCCGGGCCGGCTCCGAGGCGGAGGGCCGCCTCAGGCCCCGCAGCACGTCGGCGACGACCCCGAGGCTATCGGCCAGCCCGCGCCGCAGTGCCGGCCCGACGATCGGCTCGTCGACCTTCTCGTACAGCCCCTGCCTCAGGGTCACCAGGCAACCGAGCAGGTTGCCGCTGTCGACCGTCGAGACATACGGCGGGTGCAGCGAGCTGAGGGTCCGCGTGTCGTACCAGTTGAGGAAGTGGCCCCGGTGCTTCGGCAGCTTGTCGAGCGTCTCGAACGTCTTCTCCAGCCGCCTCAGTAGGGTGCGCAGGCCGATGTAGCCGAAGTCGTGCGCCGACAGGGTCGAGAGCAGCAGCAGGCCCATGTTGGTCGGCGAGGTCCGGTGGGCCACGCGGCCTTCGGGCTCCTCCTGGTAGTTGTCGGGGGGGAGCCAGTGGTCCTCATCGCCGACGAAGGTCTCGAAGAAGTGCCAGGTCCGGCGCGCGATGCGCCGCAGCGCGTTCCGCTCGTCGTCGCTCAGGGGCGACTCGACGGCGGGGAGCGGCCGGCTGACCCACCACGCCACGACGGGGGAGAAGAACCAGGCGGCCAGGATCGGACCGGCGGCCGCCAGGGCGGCCGGGTGGGCCCACGCCACCGCCAGGCCGATCGCCAGGGCCACGGCCGACGCCGGCCACATGCTCACGACGAAGCTCGGCAGGTCGACCCCCAGCCGGCGCTCCGCCGCCGCGGCCGTCTCCCACTCCAGCAGGTTGCGGCGGGTGACCAGGTGCCGCGCCAGCGTGCGCACGGTCGCGTCCACCGACAGGCGGGCCTGGTCGGACAGGGAGGCGAGCGACAGCAGGACCTGCTGTGCCGTCGCCCAGAGGTCCCCTCGCGCCTGCCAGATCCCCTTCGGCGCCCCCTGCTTCAGCGCCACCACCACCACGCCGACGAACTGCTTGAGCACGGGGAGCGCCACCACCGCCAGCGCCAGCAGGGTGAAGAGCCAGGGCGAGCCGGGCAGGACCGTCCAGCCGAGCACCAGCAGCACGACCAGGGCGGGCGGCACCAGGCTCCGGCGGAGGTTGTCGAAGATCTTCCAGCGCTCGGGCGCCGGCAGCGGGTTGTCCCGGGTCCCGTCGGAGGTCGGCACGCGGCGGCCGAGCCAGGGCAGGAGCTGCCAGTCGCCCCGGACCCAGCGGTGCTCGCGGCGGGCGTAGGCATGATACCGCGCCGGGAAGTCGTCGAACATCTCGATGTCGGTGACCAGGCCGCAGCGCGCGTAATTCCCCTCGATCAGGTCGTGGCTGAGGATCTGGTTCTCGGGGAAGGTCTGCCCGGTGGCGGCCTCGAAGGCGGCCACGTCGTAGATCCCCTTGCCGGTGAAGGTGCCGGCGCCGAACAGGTCCATGTAGGTGTCGGAGACGGCGTTGGCGTAAGGGTCGATCCCCCCCGACGCGGCCAGGATGGCGGCGAACCGCGACCGCGTCGCCGCCGTCAGGTGATAGCTGACTCGCGGCTGGAGGACACCGTGGCCCTCGACCACGCGGCCCTGCTTGGGATCGAAGCGGGGCTGGTTGAGCGGGTGCGCGATCGTCCCGACGAGCCGCTGCGCCGTGTCGCGCGTGACCTGGGTGTCGGCGTCAAGCGTGATGACGAAACGGATCGGGGGCAGTTGCGACAGGTCTCCGCTGATGACGGCGTAGCTTGTATCGCGCGCGCCCAGGAGCAGCCGGTTGAACTCCGAGAGCTTGCCCCGCTTGCGCTCCCAGCCCATCCAGCAGCCCTGGACCGGGTTCCAGAGCCGTCGGCGGTGGAAGACAAAGAACTTGTCCGGGCCGCCCTCGCTGTAGCGTTCGTTGAGTGCCTTGACGACCTCGAGGGCGGAGCGGACGTAGCCCTCGTCCTCGGGCATGGTCTCGTTGGGGGCGTCGGCGAAGTCGGTCAGGATGGCGAAGCGGAGCTGCGGGTCGGGGTTGGCGAGGTGGTGCGTCTCCAGGCGGTCGAGCAGGACCCGCGCGCTCTCGGGCCGGACCAGCATGGTGGGCATGACGACGAAGGTGGCGCAGTCGGGGGAGATCCCCGCCTTGAAGTCGATCTTGGGCAGGGCCCGGGGGGGCAGGATCAGGGTGACCAGGTGGTTCACGATCCCGACGGCCAGCTCGCTCACCGGCAGGAGCAGGACCAGCGGGAGCAGGGCCCATTGCCAGGCGGCGACCGCGCCCCCGCCGATCAGGATCGGCAGCACGGTCAGGGCGATCAGCGCCGCGGTCAGCGCGGCGATCGACCCGAAGTAGGACGCCCGGGGGTGCTTGAGGAAGAGGTCGAGGAGGCGCTCGCCCGGCTTGGGGCGAAAGCCGACGTGCGCCTCGAGCGCGGCCCGGCCCGCGTCGATGAGGTAGTAGCCGACGTGGGCCCTCGACCCGCCGGCCTCGACGCCCGCCTTGGCCAGATCGATGGCGCGGCGGGCCACGTCCAACTCGTCGACGTCCGACCCGCGCGCGATCTTCTCGACGGCCCGGCGATAGCGGTCGCGGGTGGCGAATTCCTGGTGCGCGTAGACCCCAGCGGGATCCTCGCGGAGGACGGCCTCGACCTTGCTGTGCCGCTCGAAGAAGACGTTCCAGTCGAGCGCCGAGAGCAGTCGGAGGCTGGTCACGCAGTTGCCCAGGGAGACCTGGCTGGCTGCCTGGCGGCGGTGCTCGCGGCGGAGCACTTCGTTGGTGTCGAGGCCGCGCTCGGCGAGCTGCGCCTCCACCTCCGCGAGGACGGCGACGGCCCTGGGCCCCTGGTCGCGCAGGACTTGAAGCAGCCGTACGGCGAGTGCCTCGGTCAAGGGAGGGAGCGTTGCCGATCGGGCCGCCGGGGTCTTGGCCGTGCTCTCGGCCGCCTCGCCCCCGCCCTCGACCTCGACGTGAGCCGCGTCCTCCCGGTCGGCGGAGAGCTTCCGGGCCATCCATTCGTCGGCTTGGTAGTGCTCGGCCCAGCTCCGCAGGACCTGCTCGGCGATCCGCCGGAGGTTCTCGACCAGTGCCAGGCGGAGCATCGTCGGCACGGCCCAGA
>JAFANO010000636.1 GCA_019232645.1 Planctomycetaceae bacterium
CGGTTCGAGGAGGCCGGCGTGACTGCATGTCTCTACGGCCACCTCCATACCCAGGGTCAATGGTCGCTGGCCGTGCAAGGAGACATCCGGGGCGTCCGCTACTTCTGCGTGGCCGCCGACGCGATCGGTTTTCGACCTCTCCGCATCGGTTCACGTTCGCGATGATGCCTCGTGCCCAAGGACCAGCGAGACCTCCGAATCTATTCGGATTGGGAAGAGATGTATCCGGTGCTCCATTGAATCAGGACCGCTCATAAGAGACAACTTGGAAAGGAATGCCTGAGGCTGGTTCGGATCCCCCATCCAACCCTCACCCACGAGGGGGAAGAGGTTGCTTTTTCTCTCTCCCCCCTGGTGGGAAACGACCGCGGGGAAGGGGCGAGGTTAGGGCCGGCGCGGCGACTCCCCCCTCGAGCCGTCAAGAGGAACGATCAGCCCTCAGCCCCGACCCCGTCGTATCCCGAGCCCGATATCGGTCGTGGTTTCGTCGACGATGACCAGCGGATCGTGGACGATCGAGAGTGTTTCGAATTCGACTGGCAACTCCGCCTCCCATTTTTACAATGGGGATCCGGGAAGGGGCGGCAGTGTTGACAAGGGCGCGCCGGAAGGAGGGACGACGAGACACGGTAAGACGCCACATCGAGAGATCAAAGTCTTTATCTCAGAGGGATTTACAACACGATCTCTGGCGCGTGAGTGGTCATTGGCATGCAGCATGCTTACTTATATTGAACGAGCCTCAGGTCGGCGTGGGCCGTCGCGAGGGATCGACATCGGGTACTCCACAACAAGCGGGAGAATTCCATGCTGGTTTTGAGCAGGAAGCTGGGAGAGAAGATCGTCATCGGTGACAACATCATCGTGACGGTGGTCAAGATCGACCGCAACCAGATCCGGATCGGGATCGAGGCGCCCCAGGAGGTGCCGGTCTACCGCGAAGAGATCTCTCCGACTCGTGTCGAGAAAGATGAGAAGTCATCGTCGGGAATCATGACCCTGTCGCGTTAAGGGGATCCCGAGACCAGGCGACAGGGACGCATCTCCTCGGGCCAGACTGCCCTCAACGCAGTTGCCGCCTTGCGGATGGCGCTTCCGGCCTTCAATCCCGCCAGTGAGCGACAAGTCCCCAGGGGCTCGACTGTTACTGGTCCGTCATAGCCTCCTTCCGCCAGCCGTTGCAACAGTGATCGTGAATCGATCACGCCGCATTCATCAGGCAAGCCTCGGTCGTCATCCCGGATCGCCCCACGATCGGGAGTGGCTGCTGCGGGCAGGTCGGCGAGATGAACCCAGACGACGCGATCGACGCCCCACTTCAATCCGGCCTCGATCGTCTCGCCTGCGGCATAGAGGTGGAACCCATCCAGGAGGATGCCGAGGTTGGGGGCCTCATCCCAGAGTGTGCCCAGCCAACGGTCGAGTTCGGCCAGTCGCGTCACGAAGGGCCAACCGCGACCGGTGCGAGACGAAGCGACTCCGATGACCTCCAGGCCCAGGCGGCACCCATGCTCGGCCAGGACGCGGGCGATCGCCCCGAGTCGCAGGAGGTGCAGGTCGCCGATCGCGGCGAGATGATCGGCGCGTGCGGCCTCGGATTCGGGCCGTTCAGGCGTCTCGGGCATGACCCAGGTCCCGGTGCGCGTCAGCCCCAGTGCGGCCGCGGCCGCGGCTAGCTTCGGGAGTCGCCCCAAGTCGTGAGCGAAACGCTCGCCGTCCGCTCTCCAGGTGACGGGCAAGGGCCAGGCCCCTCCCCGGAGGCCGAGGTCGTTCATCCTCGCCCGCAACTCCCTCAGGTCGCCGCCACCCTCGACGATGTCGCGGACCATGAGGTCCACGCCTTCGAACCCCGCCTCCGAAGCCAGCTCGAGCGTCGCCTTGGCCGGGAGATCCAGGCCCAGGGCCCGGGAATTCAGGCTCGGATACATCGTACAGAAGGCGGACCGAATCATCCGCGGTGCGATCCTCGCGTCCTATTCCCCGGCAGGAAAACCGATCGAAATCTCGAGACGCCTCGAGAATGCGCCGATCTGGGGGATCGGATCCTAGGGGTCGACAGGGCCCGCGCCTCGATCCCCGCGCGGTCGCGCCCGGCCTCGCCTCGATCGGACGTCGCCGATGGGCCAGAACCTAACACGCCATCGGGATCGCGCCAAGGCCGCAAAGCCGAGCGGTGGGCGTACCTGACCCTTGGCGCGACACGACCGAACCCTCAGAATCAAGCACCCGAGATCATCGGTCGGATCGCAGGCGAGGGCGACCATGATTTCCCCGGCGGGTTGGGCGGCGCGAGGCTCTTGTCAACATGTTGGCGACGTGGATCGAGGCGGCGGCGAAAGGGCGTCATGGAGGACCGGTCCGCGCCGGCATGTGGTCGGCGGTCATCGTCGGGACCCATCCGACCGAGACGAACCAGATCGTCCGGCTCGAGATGACGGTCGACGACGTCTCGGTGGGGCCGTTGCCCGGCTACTGGATCGAGAACAAGGGGGTCAATAGCCTCTGGCACGTCCCGATCCCGCCGCAGGCGGTCGGTGCCCGGCTTCATTATCGCTCGATGGCGGAGCACGAGGGGGAGAAGGTCTTCAGCCCGTTTCAGGATACGGTCGTCCGGCCCAACCTCCCCGATCGCTCCGAGTCGGGCGATGTCTTGGCGCCCAGCCCCGAGGGCCTGGTCGGCAATCGCCTGATGACGGTGCGGATCGACGGCCGCGGCTCGACCTACGACGTCTATTTCCCCACCGTCGGGCTGCACTCCGACGTCCGGCCCGCCGAAGGGGAGATGCCGCAGAGCCGCTCGCACTTCCGCGCGATCGTCGGCGGCCTGGCCATCCAGCGCCGGCTCGACTGGTTCACCGAGCGGCTCTCGTGGGAGGCGTTCCAGCACTACCTCGGGGCGACCAATCTCCTGGTGACCGAGTTGACCTGGCGGCGCGGGCCGTTCCGGGTCCTGCTCACCGACTCCGTCGCCATGGGCGTCGGCCTGCCCAGGACGGCGGGCGGGACCACCTCGCCGGGCCAGTATCTCAAACGGTTCCGGATCAAGAACGATGGGAACGAGTCGCGGCGCGCCCTCTTCGGCGTCTACGTCCAGGCCGAGGTCAACGGCGGGATCGGCGAGCACGGGCTGAGCTGGCTCGACGGCGACCGGACGCTGCTGGCGACCAACCGCGGCCACGGCCACGTCAACCGCAAGCTGGCCCGGGACGCGACCGTCGAATTTGTCGTGGCGCTGGACAGCCGTGGCGACGTCCACTGCGAGACGACGAGCACCAACTCGGCGGTCCTGCTCCGCTGGCTCGACCTGCCGGCGGGCGAGGCCGTGACGGTCGACCTGCTGGTCAGCGGGGCATTCACCGGCTGGCGCGGTGACTCGGGGACGTTCGAGCACTGGCTCCGCCCCGCCCTGGCCTGGTTCCGGGCCGCCGACCTCGACCAGGTCGAGCAGACGACGGGCCAGGTCTGGGACGGCTTCGTCGAGTCGCTGCCCAGCCCCCACTTCCTCAAGCCGACCTACGCCGTCAGCCTCCGCCGCTCGGCGCTGGCCACCGCGTTGCACGCCGACGCGCAGTGGGGTGCGATCGCCTCGGGCTTCGATCGCGGCCTGAGCGCCTATTGCTGGCCGCGCGACGCGATCTGGGCCGGCGGGATGATGGACCGGCTGGGCCACACGACGATCGGCCGGGGCGTCCTCCGATGGCTGTCGAAGGTCCGCGGTCAGAATCGGCAGTTCGCCTACTGGTTCCAGAAGTACACGATCGACGGCAACGCCGAGTGGGAGACCCCCGCGGTGGATCAGACGGCGATGATCCCCTGGGCGCTGGAGCAGCATTATCGCCGGACCGGAGACCGCGACTTCGTCGCGGCGTCGTGGCCGATGATCGAGCAGGCCGCCGCCGTCTGCAACGGAGTGTCGGGCCACCCCGGTCTGTGCTGGCTCGACGACCTGAAGCTTGTCAGCTCGGCCGGTGCCTGGGACAATCGCTTCGGGGCCTTCCACTACTCGAACACCGCGGTGGTAGCCGGCCTCCTCGCGGCCGCGCGCCTGGCCGAGCTGCTCGATCGAGCCGAGCCCGCCGCGCGCTGGCGGGCCTTGGCCGAAACGATCTGGGAGGAGGGGATGCTCCGACAGGCCCCCTCCCGAGGCCGAGGGCCGGGGATGGTCGATCCCGAGACGGGCCGGTTCTTCGACGCGCGACGGCTCTCGACCCTCCCCGCCCTCTGGACCGATCGGCCCGAGTTCCTGATCGAGCAATCGCGCGACCTGGACATCAGCCTGCTTGGCCCGGTGATCCCGTTCGGCCTGCTGCCTGCCTCCGACCCCCGGATGATCCGGACCGCCGAGGCCATCCTCCGGCACTCACTCATCGACGGCGACCCGAACACCCTGACGCGCTGGGTGCCCGACCCGACCCGGCCGAGCCGGAGGTTCCCGCCAAGCGAGTCGCATAGCCACGACATCTCGAGCATGGCCACGCTCTGGATGGCACGTTACCTCATTCAGCTCGGCCGCGAGACGGGCCAGGGGCATTACTGGAACCGCGGCGTGGCGATGCTCGACAGCATCCTCCTCCGCCTGCTCCCGCTGGGCCTGGGCATGCGTGCGGCGGTGCGCCTCTCCGACCCTCAGCGTTTCACCTTCCACGCCGCGGGCGTCTGGAGCCTCCACGCGATGCTCATCGAGACAATGCTCGACCTTGCCGGGCTCGATTACGACGCCCTCGACCGCCGCCTGACGCTCGCGCCGGCCCTCCCGAGCGCCTGGCCACACATCGGGCTGAGCCGGACGTTCACCTGTGGCGAGGTCTCGTATCGGCTCGATCACCCGATCGGGGGTACGATCTATCAACTCGGCCTCAAAGCGCGCCTGGACTATCCGGTGACCCTCCGGGCCTCGCTGACATGCCCCGGCCTCACCGAGCTCGGCCCGTGGAATTCCTCCCCCGAAGTTCCGCCCCCCGAATTCGAGCACCGGACCAGCCGGCTCTCCTGGACCGTCACGCTGCCCGAGGGCGACTCGACCTCGACCTGGACCTGGGGCTGATCCGGGATCCCGGGGCGATTCGCCTTCTCGACTCGATGATCTTTCCAGGGAGGAGGGGGCCGTGTGCCCCGGGCCCGGGCCTCGGCTCCGATGAGGACTCCCGTGGCTCATCGGTCAACGTGTTGTTCTCAACGATTAATGTTCGCGAGGACTCGCCGCGATGCAAGGGCTCGCGCCGGGGGATCCGTCCCCGCGCGACTCGACGGCCGCCACCCTCCACCCTAAACTGGGAGCCTCCAGCGTGTCCGGTCGACGGGTGCTTCCCCTCCCCGAGGAATCCTCGCACGGCATCGGGGAGGGGGCGGTCACTTGGTCCCAGGAGGGCGAGATGTCATGAATCTGGAAGCGGCCTACGA
>JAFANO010000646.1 GCA_019232645.1 Planctomycetaceae bacterium
CCGTCACCGGGGGCTCGATCCTCGGCGACAAGACCCGCATGGAACGGCTGTCGCAGGAGCCCGATTGCTTCATCCGCCCCTCGCCGTCCGGCGGCTCGCTCGGCGGCGTGGCGGAGAAGACGCGCGAGGCGATGCTGGTGTGCGAGGCGGCCGGCTTCGACGTGATCATCGTCGAGACCGTGGGCGTGGGCCAGTCGGAGACGACGGTGGCCGGCATGGTGGACGTCTTCGTGCTGCTCCAGCTGCCCAACGCGGGGGACGACCTCCAGGCGATCAAGAAGGGCATCGTCGAGCTCGCCGAGATCATCGTCATCAACAAGGCCGACATCGACCCGAAGGCGGCGGATTTCGCGAAGCACCAGATCCAGGGGGCGCTGTCGATGCTGCGGGGCGGCTCGCACTCATGGCGCCCGCCGGTGCTGGCGGTGAGCTCCATGACCAGGACGGGCATCGACACTTTCTGGGCCGAGGTCGAGCGCTACCGCAAGGTGATGGTCGAGAGCGGCGAGCTGGAGGCGAAGCGGCGACGCCAGGCCATCCACTGGATGTGGACGCTCATCGACAGCGGCCTGCGCAACCGCTTCCGGCATCACCCGCGGGTCAGGCACGACCTGGAGGCGATCAGTCGCGCCGTGACGGGGGGCAGCATGACGCCCGCCGTCGCCGCGTATCAATTATTGGGATATCTGGATCGAGCCAAGCCGGAAGACTGATCCGCCCCGAATCGTCGAGGTGCCTCATGCACGAGATCATCCGCCAGCTTGACGAGAAGCGCGCGGCCGCCCGACTGGGCGGCGGCCAGAGGCGCATCGACGCCCAGCACGCCCGGGGCAAGCTCGCCGCCCGCGAGCGGATCGAGCTCCTGCTCGACCCGGATTCCTTCGAGGAATGGGACATGTTCAAGGTGCACCGCTGCACCGACTTCGGCATGGACCAGCAGGCCGTGCCGGGCGACGGCGTGGTGACGGGCTACGGCACCATCAACGGGCGGCTGGTGTTCGTCTTCAGCCAGGACTTCACCGTCTTCGGCGGCTCGCTGTCGGAGGCCCACGCCGAGAAGATCTGCAAGATCATGGATCACGCCATCAAGGTCGGCGCGCCCGTGATCGGCCTCAACGACTCGGGCGGCGCCCGGATCCAGGAAGGGGTCGCGGCCCTGGCCGGCTACGCCGATGTGTTCCAGCGCAACGTCCTCGCCTCCGGCGTCATCCCGCAGGTCTCGTTGATCATGGGCCCCTGCGCCGGGGGGGCGGTCTACTCGCCCGCCATGACCGACTTCATCTTCATGGTGAAGGACTCCTCCTACATGTTCGTGACCGGCCCCGAAGTGGTGAGGACCGTGACCCACGAGGAGGTGACCCACGAGGAGCTGGGCGGCGCGGTGACCCACACCACCAAGTCGGGGATCGCCGATCTCGCCTTCGAGAACGACGTGGAGGCGCTGATCATGACCCGCCGCCTGTTCAGCTTCATCCCCTCCTCCAACAAGGAGAAGCCGCCGGTGGTCCCGACGGAGGACGTGGCCGAGCGGGTGGAGATGTCCCTCGACACCTTGGTGCCGGACAGCCCCAACAAGCCCTACGACATCAAGGAGCTCATCGTCAAGGTCGCCGACGAGTCCGACTTCTTCGAGCTCATGCCCGACCACGCCAAGAACATCGTGATCGGCTTCGGGCGCATGGCCGGGCACACGGTGGGCTTCGTCGCCAACCAACCGCTCGTGCTGGCGGGCTGCCTCGACATCAGGAGCGCCATCAAGGCGGCGCGGTTCGTGCGCTTCTGCGACGCGTTCAACATCCCGATCGTGACGTTCGTCGACGTGCCCGGCTTCATGCCCGGCACGGCGCAGGAGTACGGCGGCATCATCAAGCATGGCGCCAAGCTGCTCTACGCCTATGCCGAGTGCACCGTCCCGAAAGTCACCGTCATCACCCGCAAGGCCTACGGCGGGGCCTATGACGTGATGTCCTCGAAGCACCTGCGGGGCGACGTCAACTTCGCCTGGCCGTCGGCCGAGATCGCCGTCATGGGCCCCAAGGGGGCGGTCGAGATCATCTTCCGCGAGGAGAAGGGCGACCCGGCCAAGATCACCGCCCGGGAGAGGGAATACAAGGAGAAGTTCGCCAATCCCTTCGTCGCCAACAACCGAGGCTTCATCGATGACGTGATCATGCCCCACGAGACCCGGAAGCGCATCTGCCGGTCGCTGGCGATGCTCAGGGACAAGGACCTGCGAAATCCGTGGCGCAAGCACGGGAACATCCCCCTCTGATACGCATCCCAGGGATTTCGTGCACTCGGCCCGGATCTCGAATCCGAGATTTCGGATGTCCCCTCGGCGGACCGGGCGGACGAAATTCCTGGGACCCGTAAGAGGAATCCCTGGGCCGCGGCGGGCGCGGCGGCCTCGGAGGAATTCCCCGGCCCCCTTCGGCGCCCCGGCGATCCCGCGTCACCTATGGTGAGCGACTCCTGAGGCAATCATGTTCAAGAAAATATTAATCGCCAACGGTGGCGGGATCGCGTGCCGGATCATCAAAACTGCTCGCATGATGGGCATCGAGACCGTGGCCGTCTACTCGGAGGCGGACAAGGACTCGCGCCACGTGGTCCTGGCCGACGAGGCGGTCTGCATCGGCCCGCCGCCCTCGAAGGATTCCTACCTGCGGATGGACAAGATCATCGCCGCCTGCCGACAGAGCGGGGCGGAGGCCGTCCATCCGGGCTACGGCTTCCTCTCCGAGAACGAGGAATTCTCCCGGCGGCTGGAGGAGGAGGGCTTCGTCTTCATCGGCCCGAAGCATCACTCCGTGGCCGCGAT
>JAFANO010000698.1 GCA_019232645.1 Planctomycetaceae bacterium
CGCTTCATCAGCGGCTGGACCTTCTGGGTCCGGATCGAGAGCTCCTCGACCAGATTGACCGCCTTGCGGCGGCGGCTCTTCAGGTCGGCCAGCAGCGCCCGCCGAGTCGCCTTGTCGCGCTCGCGGACGTAGGCCCGGAAGTCGCGGGTGTTGCACTCCATCAGGTGGGCCAGCGTCGCCAGGTTGTCCGGCATCCGGCCCAGGATCTGGTCCTTTTCCAGGTTCTCGGTCACCGAGACCTTGACCGTCCGGTCGAAAGGCAAATCCCCCTCGTTGACCTTCTTGAGCACGTCCACCACCAGGGCGAGCGCGAAATGACACTCGAGGACCTTGCGGCGGAAACGCTTGCGGGTGATCTCGATCTTCTTGGCCAGGCTGATCTCCTGGTCCCTTGTCAGCAACGGGATCTCGCCCATCTGGGTCAAATACATCCGGACCGGGTCGTCGATCCGTCGCGAGATCTCGTCGAGGTCTTCGGGGGTCAGCTCGCCGTCGTCCTCGTCGATCGGCTCGTCGACGAGTTCGTCGGGCTCGTCGTCGAGGTCTCCCGAGGCGAGCAGGCGCGATTCGGCCTCGTCCTCGTTGATCAGCTCGATCCCCATCTCATCGAGCGATTCGAGCAGCCCGGTGATCTTCTCGGGAATACTCGCCTCATCGGGCAAGTAGTCATTGACCTGGTCAAAGGTCAGGAATCCCCGGCGCTTGCCCAAGTCGAGGAGCGTCTTGAGGCCCTCGTCCAGCTTTTCCATCCAGAAACCTCCCTCACACATGGAACGACGACGCGTCAGGACGCGGAGTTCTTCTTCATATCCGGCCGTTGCGATTGGACTCGGAGTAATTCGCGCTGAAGTGCCTGATAATCTTCGGGATGAGCGGCCGCGTCGGTCTCTCTGAGGGCCTCGTCGAGGTCCTTAATCCGGTCCCGCCACGCGCGTTCGGCCAGCTTCGCGAGCACGCCCACCAAGCGGTCCTCGAGCGGGGCGGGGTGGACGCCCTCGGGCAGGGGAGCGGGCTCGATCGGCAAGAGCAGCCCCGCCGCAAGCGCCCGGACGGGATCGTCGAGCCTCAGCGAGACCCGTTCGAACGTCGGCGCCACACCTTCGCCATACAGGTCGTAGCAGACTTGGAGGATCTCGCGCAACGGGACGTCCCGGATCGAGGAGACCGCCACCCGAGCGATCAGCCGCCCAACGACGGTCGGATCGTTCAAGAGGATCTCGATCAACTGGCGATCGGTGACGTCAAGGTCCGCGAGCCGGACCGGCGGGACGGCCGCCAGGGCGGACCCAGCCTCCCGACCGGCGTCGCCCCGGTCGCGCGGGGCCGAACGGTCGGCCCCGCGTCGCAACTGCTTGAGCCGGCGGTCGAGCGTCTCGACCGGGACACGGAGCCGCTCCGAGAGGCGATCGAGCGCCTTGGCCACCTTGACGTCGAGCCCGGCGCGATGCGCGGTGGGGACCCGGGCCAGGATCGCCAGCACCCATTCCGCCGCCCGTCGCGACCCCTCGAGGTCGTCGAGGTCGAACCGCTCCGAGGCCCTCCGGATCGCGAAGCTCAGAGGGTCGACGGCCCGTTCGACCAGCTCGCGGAACGCATCGGCCCCCTCGTTCAAGACGAAATCGCAGGGGTCGAGGTTCGAAGCCAGGGTCAGGACACGGACGTCCACCTCGTGCCCCAGGAAGAGCTCGAGGGCTCGATCGGCCGCCGATTGCCCCGCCTCGTCACCGTCGAATACCAGGACGACGCGGTCGGTGAGCCGTCGCAGTGCGATCACGTGATCGTCGCCCAGCGCGGTGCCGAGGGTGCCGACGACGTTGGCGAGCCCGGCCTGATGCGCAGCGATCACGTCGGTGTAGCCTTCGACCACGGCGACCCAGCCCGATTCGCGAGCGGCCGGACGCGCCAGGTCGGCCGCGTAGAGCATGCGTCGCTTCTGGAAGAGTACCGTCTCGGGACTATTGAGATACTTGGCGACGATCTTCCCCTCGGCGGCCAGGGCCCGCTCCACCCCGGGCAGGATCCGCCCACCGAAGCCGAGGGTCCGCCCTCGGAGGTCGTGGATCGGGAACATCAGCCGGCCGCGGAACCGCTCGCGGACCGGGCCGGGCGACCCGGCCGGCCGGACAACTAGGCCCACCCGTTCGAGCAGCTCGGAGTCATAACCCTGTTTCCGGGCGCGGGCCACCAGCCAGTCGCGGGAATCGGGGGCGTAACCGAGGGCGAACCGCTCGACACTGGCGCGGGTGATGCCACGTCCCTCGACGTATGCCAGAGCTTCGGGCGACCCTGCTAGCGCCTCGGCGAACGTCCGTTCGGCCCAGCGATTGACCTCGACCAACTCGGTCTTCGGTGGGCCTTTCGGCGTCGACCCGGCGGACGGGCTCTCGAGAACGACACCAGCCCGTTCGGCCAACATGTGCAGCGCCTCGGGGAATTCCACCCGTTCGTATTCCTTAACGAAATCGAAGACATCACCCCCGGCGCCGCAACTCCAGCACTTGAACGACTGACGCTCGGGATTCAACTCGAGCGAAGGTTTGTGATCGTCGTGGAATGGACATAACGCCTTGAACTTCGAACCGACACGATGCAAAGACAAATATTCGCCGACCAGCGCGACGATGTCGATCGCGTGTTTGATGGAGGCCAGGGTCGACTCGGAGAATCGGGGCACCGGGGGCTCCTGATAACACGGTCTCAGGCCCGGGCCCATGGTCGGCGAGGTGAATGTGGCCCGGACAACTCGTCCGGGCCCAAATCACTGCGAACCGTGCCCTTAATTCGCTTGCAACAGAACAATTATAACCCGGGTCGGAAAATCGGTCAAGTTTTTCGGAGCCCGGTCCGAGCCCCCAGACCTTTTTCTAAACTGGCATGATTTTAGCGGTTAGGACGATGTGTCTCGGTGAACGATGCCCCCACTCCGCTCCGCCACGCCCCGCAATCAATTTTTTCCTTGACAACGATCGGGGTCCTGATCCACGTCCTAAATTGTAGCTTCTGCTGTACCTAAATCCCGATCTCGTTGAAGATGTGATGAGTCAGCGTGGTGGTTGTCGATCCGATCCAAATCCCACTCGTGGCGGGATCGGGATGGAGGGGACAAGGCTGTGGGATCGAGCAATATCAAGCCATCGGAGAGCTTTCAAATCATTCGGAAGACATTCCTACCCCCCACTCCGGCCCTCCCCCACCCAGGGTGGCAGTAGGAGAAATCCCGGATCTACCATGAGTTACAGTCCTTTCAACGGGAGTGCTCCAAAACTTCGCGATCCGGACATCGGCGGGCGAACCATGTCCCGCAAACCAGGTGTCCAAGTCAAGTCCGGAGGTGCGAGATTTGCTACTTACCCCGAGAAAAATCTCCAGCTCACGTGCGGCCAAACGTGCAGATGATGTCTAGGGCTCGCTCGGAGCCCGATCCAACTTTCCCCCACGAGGGGAGAGGGCTGCTTCTTCCTCCCCTCGTGGGAGGGAACTTCGTTCTCTCCCTTTCTCGTCGTGAAGGGCCGGGGTTAGAGTTGGAATGGTCAGGTGCAATCCCATCAAAGTGAACCTTCATGAGCAACAAACCGCCTCCGTGCAGTCGAGGGCGCGACCCTAGGGGACGAGCCGGGGGGAACGCTCCGGGCTGTCCTCCACAAATCGCGATCGAGGCGATCCCGATCAGTGGCGGCCAACTGCGGGACCGCCGACACGGATGAATGTGGTCTGGCCGTCGGGGCTCATGACCTTCATGGGGATACCTTGGGCGAGGTCGAACGAGGCGATGGCGGACTCGAAATCGGCCTTGTTGCGGACAGGGGACGAGCCGACGGCGAGGACACGAAGGCCGGGCCTCAGGCCGGCCCGGGCGGCGGGGCTGCCGGCGACGACCTGGTCGATCACCAGGACGGTGGATCCATCCTCGTCCTCGGAGGGGATCTCACGGACGTCGAAGCCGATCGTGGCGACCGTCGGGAGGGCATTGAGCTCGGCGATGGTCACGGTGAGGGTCTGGCGCTTGCCCTCGCGATAGACGTCCACGGGGACCTTCGACCCGATGGCCAGCCCGGCGGTCTGGTTCTTGAGACCGGCCGGGTCGGCGACCGCTTTGCCGGCGAGGCCGACGATCACGTCGCCGACCATGAGGCCGGCCCGGGCGGCCGGGCTGTCGGGCCGGACCTCCATGACCAGCGCGCCGCGCGGGTCGGGCAGTCCGAAGTTCTTGGCCAGCACGGGGTTCAGTGGTTGGATCGAGACGCCCAGGTAGCCGCGGATGACCCGACCGTCCTTGATCAGGCTCTCGACGACCCGGCGCGCCATCGTCGCGGGAATCGCCAGTCCGATCCCCTCATTCCCCTGGTTCAGAGTGTAGATCGCCGTGTTGATCCCGACGACCTTGCCGGTGAGGTCGACCAGCGGGCCGCCCGAGTTGCCCGGGTTGATCGCGGCGTCGGTCTGGATAAACGACTCATACTCGTTAATCCGGAGGTCATTCCGCTCGGTCGCCGAGACGATCCCGGCCGTCACGGTGTGGTCAAGCGCGAATGGGCTGCCGATGGCGAGCACCCAGTCGCCGATGTCGAGCTTGTCCGAGTCGCCCCATTCGGCGGCGG
Organism: Planctomycetaceae bacterium; assembly: GCA_019232645.1. Classification (GTDB taxonomy): domain Bacteria; phylum Planctomycetota; class Planctomycetia; order Isosphaerales; family Isosphaeraceae; genus JAFANO01. The sequence continues at coordinate 4,599 of JAFANO010000698.1, forward strand.
CCTGGACCCAGGCCGAGACCTGGAGCACCGCCAGGTCGGTCTTGGTATCCGCGCCGACGAGCCGTGCGGGGACGTCGTTCCCCCGACTCAGGCGGACGACGATCTGGTCGGCCTCCTTGACGACGTGGTGGTTGGTGACGATGAAGCCGCGGTCCTTGTCGATGATCACTCCCGACCCGAGTCCGAACCCCTCGAATCCGCGGGCGTGGAGGGGGCCCTCCAGCGCGAAGCCGCCGCGGTGGAGTCGCCGCGTCTCGACCCGGACGACCGCAGGCGCGACCGCCGCGGTCGCCATCCGGAAGAGCGCGGAGGCGCGGTTGACCGCGCCCGCCTTGTCGAGCTCCGCCAGGGCCTGCGAGGCGGCTCGGGCGCGGCCCGCCTCCCAGGCGTAGCCAGCATGCTCGGCCACGTAGGGGATACCGTACATGAGCGACGCCAGCAGGCCGAGCACGAACAGGGCCACCAGGAATCCGCGGCGGACCGGCGGGGTTGTGGGCCGCGGCGGCTCGTCGAGGCCGAAGTCTTGGAGATCGAACGACGCCATCGGGGACTCCTGGGGCGGGATCAAGAGGGTGCGGGCGCGGGAGAACGCCTCCTAGAAGGAAGCCTAGGCAGCTCTCGAATCGAAATCAACCACGGGCCGTTTGGGGACCCTGCCACAGACCTGGCCTTTGGTCGACCGGTGGTCAGGGCAGGAGTCCCGCCTGAAGAGCCTCATCGTCCCGAAGGCGCGGAAGACGGCGGCGCTCATGCCGAGGATCGCACGAGTCGGCACGGGCGTGTCCTCGAGGAAGCCGAGTGGGAGGCCGTAGACGAAGGAGTTCCACCCGAACGGCGCATCATCCGCGACAGCGATGTCGTCGAGGCTCTCCATGTCGTTCCCGTAGTCCGCGACCGCGAATGACACGAGTAAGGACATCAGGTTGGCGAACAGGATTGTATATTGCATGATTTGTCCCCTCGTCCCGCGCAATTCGGTCACGTCACCATCACTATCGATCCGAGAAAAGATCGGATAACCTCAAAAAAATAATCCGGGTCATCTGGGTCTACCGGCGGAGTTGATGTCCGAGGCCCGCTCGGTTCGACGACTCCGCTAGGAAAACGGGACGAGGGGCGATGGACGAGGGGCGAGCGAGGCTCGCTCGATTCAACGTCTCCGTCAGGAACACCCCATGAGCCGGAACACCTCAAGGATGATCTCATCACCGCGACGGACCCGAGATCCTGGAGACCTGCTCGACTCCATGTGTGGCATCGCCGGTTTCGTGGCCCGCGACGGCCAGGCTGCCGATCGCGGCATCCTGGCGAGGATGACGGCCAGCCTGGCGCATCGAGGGCCGGACGGCGAGGGGCTCTACCTCGACGGCCCCGCCGCGCTCGGGCATCGCCGTCTCTCGATCATCGACCTGGCCGGTGGCGCCCAGCCGATGGCTAACGAGGACGGTTCGGTCTGGGTCACTTACAACGGCGAGATCTACAACGAACCGGAGCTGCGGGCGGGACTGCGCGCGCGGGGCCACGTCTTCCGGACCACCTCCGACACCGAGAGCCTGGTCCACCTCTACGAAGAGCACGGGGTCGACTTCGTCCGGCGGCTCAACGGCATGTTCGCGCTGGCGATCTGGGACGCTCGACGCCGCCGCCTGGTCCTCGCGCGCGACCGGATGGGACAGAAGCCGCTCTACTATATTGCTGGAAAGCCCGACGGCGGCCTCGTCTTCGGCTCCGAACCGAAGTCGCTGCTCGAGCACCCGGACGTCCCCCGTCGGCTCGACCCGGGCAGTCTGGCGCGCTACCTCTTCTATGAATACGTGCCCGCCCCCCACTCGATCTGGTCGGGCGTCCACAAGCTCCCCCCCGCTCACGTCCTGATCTGGGAGTCGGGCCGAGGGGCCATGCGTCGCTACTGGACCCCGCCCTCCCCGTCGGCCGAGGCGCCCCCGTTCGAAGCGGCGGCCGATCAGTTCTGGGCTGACTTCCGCGACGCCGTGGCGCGGCATCGCCGCTCCGACGTCCCGCTGGGGGTCTTCCTGTCGGGCGGGGTCGATTCGTCGAGCGTCACG
>JAFANO010000717.1 GCA_019232645.1 Planctomycetaceae bacterium
GCGGCGGGACCTCGACGCCGATCGCCGCGAGCTGATCGACGACCTCCTGGCGCGGGGCGCCGCGCTGCGCGAGGCCGTGACCGAGCTGGCGACGGACCCGCAGCGCGACGCCTCCGGGCCGGTTGCGCCGCCGACGACCACGCTCGACTGGATCAACCTCGCGACCACGTACGGCCTGATCGCGATGGGCCTCGGCCTGATGGCCGGGCTCCTCACGCCCCTGGCGGCGCTGGCCGGCGCGGTCTTCCTCGGGCAGGTCTACCTGAGCATGCCCCCCTGGCCCGGCATGCCCGCCAACCCCGCGGCCGAGGGCCACTACCTCTACGTCAGCAAGAACCTGATCGAGATGATCGCGTGCCTGGCCCTGGTCTTCATCCCCACCGGCCGCTGGGTCGGGCTCGACGCTCTCCTGTTCAACTGGCGAGACCGCCGGCGCCAGGCCAGCGCCGGCGCGCCCGGGACGACTCCCGACGCGAGCCGCTGAGGACCATCGAGCCAAGGCCCCAGCTCAAGGACACAGGCTCCATCCGACTCTCCTGAACCCCGGGACCCCTGACAAGGGAGCACTCCATGACGAACCTGACCCCCGAACAGCGCGCCCGGGGACGCGAGAATGCGAACCGGGCGATCGGCTCGACCCGACGCGACTTCCTCAAGGCCGCCGCCGCCGCGCCCGCCCTGGGCGCGTTCTACTTCGGCTACGAGAGGATGGACAAGCCTCCGGTCCGCGCCGCCATCATCGGCACGGGCAACGAGGGCTGCCAGGCGATGATCCGCGAGCACAACCGCGACTACATCGACCTCATCGGCTTCTGCGACATCCGGCCGTCGCAGCGGGAGCGGGCCATCAAGGAGTTCTCGGCACACGCGCAGTACGGCGCGGCCGAGGCCAGGAAGCTCCGGCGGTACGACGACCACGTGAAGATGCTCGAGGACCCCGATGTCGAGATGATCATCATCGCGCTGCCGCTCTGGCTGCACGCGCCGATCGCCATCGAGGCCATGAAGGCGGGCAAGCACGTCTTCTGCGAGAAGCTGATGGCGCACTCGGTCCGCGAGTGCAAGGACATGTGCCGCGTCGCCCGCGAGGAGAACACGCTACTGGCCATCGGCCACCAGAGGCATTACTCGGTGCTCTACGACAACGCCAACTACCTGGTCCAGAGCGGCCATCTCGGAGAGATCCGACACATCCGCGCCCTCTGGCACCGCAACAACGCCCAGCCCAGGATCGCCAAGGACAAGGACGGCAAGCCGATACACGACCCCCGGACCGGCCAGCCCGTCCACGTCACGGACGAGGAGGGGAACCTCGTCTACATCGACGGCTGGAAGCCCGACATCCCCGAGTTGGACAAGCAGGTCGATTTCGCCAGGTACGGCTACAAGAGCCTCGACGAGCTGGTCCGCTGGCGGCTCTACAACCGGACCGGCGCGGGGCTGATGGCCGAGCTGGGCAGCCATCAGCTCGACGCCTGCTCGATCTTCCTGGGCAAGAAGCACCCGCTGGCCGTCAGCGGCATCGGCGGCACCTTCTTCTACACCGACGGCCGCGAGGTGGACGACCACGTCTTCGTCACCTTCGAGTTCCCCGGCAAGGACGACACGCCCGGCGGCAAGGACAAGGGGGACCGCGTCATCGTCACCTACTCGTCGATCAACACCAACGCGTTCGAGAACTACGGCGAGTGCGTCATGGGCTCGCGCGGGACGATGATCGTCGAGGCCGAGAAGGAGATCCTCCTCTACAAGGAGGCGGGCAACGCCGCCACCTCGCGGACGACGAGCATCATCGTGGAGCGGGGGGCCGGCGGCAGGCCGGTGATCGAGGCCAGCCCGAGCGCCGCCGGCCCGTCGGCCGCGTCGTCGCTGGGCGGCCTGGCGACCGCCGACCCCTCGCGCGGCTATCGCGAGGAGCTGGAGCACTTCGCCTTCTGCGTCCGCCACGGCGACGCCTCGGACTACCACGCCGACAAGGACCATCAGCCCCGCTGCCGGGGCGAGGTCGCCTTGGCCGACGCCGTCCTGGCGCTGACGAGCAATATCGCCATGAGGCAGAAGCGGCGGATCGAGTTCGACCCGCGCTGGTTCGACGACCAGTCGCCCGAAGTCCCCGAGGACTCCGAGCACGCGATCGCCCGGAGGTCTTGACCCGGCCGAATCGAGCCGGGGTACCTCCGCGGCGTTGTCGCCGCGATCGTCGTGGCGCGCAATCTCGGCCCGAGGGGCTCGGGCATCCCGTTTGCGGGAATTCGTTAGATGGGTGATCCCCAACCCCGCCAGTCGGCCTTGCCAAATCTCGGTCGAATGTCAAGAATGAGACAAACGCCCAGGGATGGAGTTTCGAGGACGGTTTGGCGCTCCCGCCCAGGTTGACCATGGGTGTCTTGATTCACCCCCGTCCGACTCCCGAGGAAGGGAAAGGAGCGTCCTTCGGATGGCCGTCGCCGCGCTGCCCACATCCCCCAAGGCCTCATCCGAGTCGCCGCACGCCCTGACGCCCGTCCATCGCGTGGGCGAGCGGATCTTCGAGATCGTCGCGGACGTCGGGGACATGGCGGTGTTCGCGGCCATGACGCTCTCGTGGATGTTCCGCCGCCGGACGCGTTGGTCGGTGCTGGTCCCCACCTTCTACGCCATCGGCGTCTCGAGCGTGCCGGTCGTCGCCATCACGGGGACGTTCATCGGGATGGTCCTGGCGGTGCAAGCGCACAGCCAGTTCGCGATGATGGGCCTGGAGACGCGGCTGGGCTCGGTCATCAACATCTCGCTGGTCAAGGAGCTCGGGCCGGTCCTGGCGGCGACGATGCTCGCCGGCCGCGTCGGCTCGTCGATGTCGGCCGAGCTGGGGACGATGCGCGTCACCGAGCAGATCGACGCCCTCTCGGCCTTGGGGACCAATCCGATCCACTACCTGGCCGTCCCCCGGTTCCTCGCCTGCTTCCTGCTGATCCCCCTGCTGACCCTGATGGCCGACTTCATGGGGGTCATCGGCGGGGCGGTCGTCAGCACCCAGATCCTCCTGGTCGATTCGTTCGCCTACTGGCAGCACTCGCGCGAGTACGTGGGGGGCATCGACCTGCTCGCCGGGGTGTTCAAGAGCTTCTTCTTCGGCGCGGCGATCGCGTTGATTAGTTGTCATCGCGGCTTCAACTCCCGGGCGGGCGCCGAGGGCGTCGGTCGCGCCGCGACCGAGGCGTTCGTCTTCTCGTTCATCGCCATCCTGTTCCTCGATTTCTGTATCGGGATCGCCTGGAACAGCGTGTATTCGGCCATCTTCCCCAACTCGGTGAACCTCTTATGAGCGCCGCTGCTGCCCTGCCCCGGCCGGAAGGCGGCCCGATCATCGAGCTGCTCGACTTGAGCATGCGGTTCCGCCAGCAGGGTGTCCTGCGGGACATCACCCTGCGGGTCTGCAAGGGAGAGACGCTCTGCGTCATCGGCGAGAGCGGCTGCGGCAAGACCGTGCTGCTCAAGCTGATGATCGCCCTGCTCCGCCCGACGCGCGGCGTGGTCAAGTTCGACGGCCGCGACCTCGCCTCGCTGCCCGAGCACGAGCTGAGCCGGACCCGGCTCCGGTTCGGCTTCCTGTTCCAGATGGCGGCGCTGTTCGACAGCCTCTCGGTCTTCGACAACGTCGCGTTCGGCCCCCGCGAGCACAACCTCTGCGACGACGAGGAGCTGGCCCGGCTGGTCGCCGAACGCCTCCAGGAGGTCGGCCTGCCCGGAGGCCTGGAGCAGAAGCGGCCTGCCGAGCTCTCCGGCGGCCAGCGGAAGCGCGTCGGACTGGCCCGGGCGCTGGCGCTCAACCCCGAGGTCATGCTCTACGACGAGCCGACCACCGGGCTCGACCCGATCATGAGCGACGTGATCAACGAGCTGATCCTCCAGACGCAACGGACCAAGAGGACCACCGGCATCGTCGTGACCCACGACATGAAGACCGTCGCCAAGGTCGCCGACCGCGTGGTCATGCTCTACCCGCTGTCCCGGCTCGCCCCCGGCGCGGCGCAGATCCTCTACGACGGTCCCCCCGAGGGCCTCGAAGGGTCCCCCGACCCCCGCGTCCGCCAGTTCGTCCGCGGCGAGGCCGGCGAACGGCTCCGCGAGCTGGCGCAGAGGCGCGACCATTAGCCAGATCGGCACGGCACAGGCGAGGATGGTCATGAACGAGCGGGTCATGCAGTTCCGGATCGGCATGTTCGTCATCGTGGCGGGCCTGGTCCTGACGATGCTGATCGTCTGGTTCGGCGAGTCGCCGGCGCTGTTCCGCGACCACGTCTACGTCGTCGTCCACTTCCTCGAGGCGCCCGGCGTGGCCGAGGGGATCCCGGTCCGCAAGAGCGGGATCCGCGTCGGCGAGGTCACCGCGATCGCCTTCGACGACCGCCCGCACGAGCCCGACGGCGTGCTCGTGACCCTGGCGCTCGACCCCAAGTACAAGATCAAGGCGGGCTCGGTCCCCCGGGTCTCGCGGTCCTTGATCGGCGACGTCGCGATCGACCTGCTACCCGGCACGGGCCCCGGCATGCTCGCCACGAGCACCAGCGCGTCCCACGCCCCGCTCATCGAAGGGACCGTCGCGCCCGATCCCGCCAAGGCGCTGGCCGCAGCGTCCGAGGCCTTCGAGAAGGTGGGAGGGACCCTGGCCTCGATCGACCAGGCCGCCAGGGGCGTCGCCGCGATGACCCAGGGCGCCAAGAACGTCGGCGACCTGATGAACACCTGGAACGAGACGGGCAAGCAGCTCACCACCGCGGCCTCGGGGATCGACCGCTTCATCAAGGACAACGAGGGCAACATCCAGCCGGCGCTGACGAACGTCCGCGACGTCGCGACGAAGCTCAACACCACGCTCGACGCGAAGACCCAGGAGACGCTGAGGTCCGCGATCCAGCAGCTCAACTCCGCCGCGGGGCGGCTCGACACCAGCCTGACCCAGGCCTCGCCCTTCTTCTACGACCTGGGTGCCCCGGTCACGACCGTGCCCAAGACCGATTTCGGCCTGACCGTCCGCCAGTTGAACCTGATCTCGCGCGACGTCCGCCTGCTGACCCAGGCCCTCTCCGACGGCCAAGGCAAGCTCAACCCCAATGGCAGCCTCCAGAAGATGGTCCTGCGCGGCGACCTCTACGACAACATCAATCGGATGACCACGACCGTGACCGACACCTTCAACGGATTCCGACCGGTCCTGGCGCTGCTCCGCATCTTCGCCGAGAAGATCTCGCGCGACCCGTCCTTGATCGCGCGCGGGGCGCTGCAACGCTAACGTTCCCGGAGCGAGAGGGGGTCCTCATTCCCTTTCTCCCTCCGGGAGTGGGCGGGGGCCTCCGCCGCTGGGAGGTGTGATGAACACCCGGGATGATTCGTCCTCACGACGACCCGCCCTGATCTTCGACTTCGGCAACGTCGTCGCCCATTTCGACTACGCGAAAACCTGTGCTCACTTCGGTCGACGCCTCGGGATCTCGGGCGAGGCGTTCCTGGAACGCGTGCGTTCGCGCGGACTCACGCCGCTGGTCCAGCACTACGAGAGCGGTCGGATGAACGCCGAGGCGTTCTCCCGGGCCGTCTGCGCGCTGGCGGGGCTGGTGCTCACGCACGACGAGTTCGCCTCGGCCTGGTCCGACATCTTCCGGCCCAACGAGCCGATCGGGCGACTGATCCCGATCCTCAAGCGGCGAGGCTACACGCTGGTCCTGGGCTCGAACACCAACGACCTGCATGCGGCACAGTTCCGCGCGCAGTTCGCCGAGACCCTGGTCCACTTCGACCACCTGGTGCTCTCGTACGAGATCGGACATCTCAAGCCCTCGGCGCCCTTCTACCTGGCCTGCGCCGAGGCCACCGGTGTCCCCCCCGAGTCGTGTATCTTCATCGACGACCTGGTCGAAAACGTCGAGGGGGCCAGGGAGGTCGGACTCATCGGTCTGCATTTCCGCGACATGCCCACGCTCCTCGATGACCTCGCCGCTCTCGGGGTCGAGTTCCTCGATGCCGAGCGCGTGCAGATCATCGAGGGCCGCTGAGATCAGAGGGAACGGGACCCGGGACAGCGACCCGACGTCCAGCGATCTGCGGCCCTCGAGGGACGCGCGCCGGGATCGCGCCGACCCGGGCAAGCTCGGACGCGCCAAGTCGAGGAGTCCGTCGATATTCAACCCATGTTTTACGAGTCGTCCCCTCTTCCCGAATCACCCGCCGGCGGTTCACCCGGCCTCGGCACCACAGACAGGCCCGCCTTTTCCAGGCGGCTGAGGATGATCGGCCAGAGCCGTTCCAGGCTGTGCGGCTCCATCGTGTGCGAGCATTCGATCGTGTCGCGATCGAATCGGCCGATGACGCGGACGTTCCCCGGGGCGCGGCCGAGGGCCTTGCGCACGGCGTTGACGCTCCCGGCTCGGACGAAGAATCGTTCCACGCGCGGCCCCCATTCCGCGGGACTCTCCCGTCTGGTAGGCTCGAGGGAAACGAATGGACCAGGGTCGACCTCCCGACGCGAGCCCGTCCAATGAGCGACACACCCACCAACATCCGCGCCCACCAAGGCGAGCAGACGCTGGAACTGATCTGGGATAGCGGCGTGGTCTCGCGGCTCCCGTACAGATACCTCCGTGCCGAGTGCCCCTGCGCCTCGTGCCGCAACGAGTGGACCGGCGAACGCATCCTGGACCCAGAGACGGTCCGCGCCGACCTCATGATCGAGGGCATGGAGCCGATCGGCAACTACGCCGTCCGGATCGGCTGGAACGACGGCCACTCGTCGGGATTATACACCTGGGAGACCTTGCAGCGTCTCGCGCAGGATCGCCCCGCCTGAGCCGCCGCTTGCAGGCGGAGCGTCGCGCGCATCGGTACAACTCCTTCCCTTCGGCGGGCGACGCGTGAGGTACGGGTCGCCGGGCGGAGAATGGGGCCGAATGGCGGCCGTGATCCC
>JAFANO010000021.1 GCA_019232645.1 Planctomycetaceae bacterium
CCTTGAGGGCGGCCCACCGGGCGATGGCGGTCGGCCCGCTGGCACCGGCCAGGACCGCCATCACGGCGATGACGACGACACTGACCAGGGGATGCTTGCGATTGATGGAACAGCGCGGGTCCTCCAGGTCCTCGAAGTGCCGCACAACTTCATCCAAACTGATCCGCCGCACGTCCGACATGGTCCATCCTCCGTGGCTCGTCTCAAGGGGAGCGATACGGAAGATAAGAGACAAACCATCATCCGAAGGGAACTCGACCCAGATTGCCGAGTCTACCAGGAGTTAGCGCTGGCCCTGCCGTCGACCCCACCCCGAAGCTGACGTAACCCACCCGACAACCACCACAAAGGGACGACCTGAGACTCGCTCTCGCTGGGTCACTTGCTCCCTATCCAGAAACTCGCCGATTCATGTGCGGACCCCGCGGCCAGCGTGAAAAAATTGTGGCGCGGCCGGAGTCGGCCGTCATTACAATCGGAGGGGGTCTTGGCCGGGGTCTGCCCCGGGAGGTGCAACGCTGATGTCGCCCGACGGGTCGATCACGCGCCTTATCGGCTTACTCAAGGAGGGGGACCGCGCCGCCGCGCAGCCATTGTGGGAGGCCTACTTCGGGCGGCTGGTCGGGCTCGCCCGCGCCCGACTGCGGCACACCGCGCGAAAGGCCGCCGACGAGGAGGACGTGGTGCTGAGCGCCTTCGACAGCTTTTTCCGGCGTGCGGAGCGGGGCCAGTTCCCACGGCTGCACGACCGCAATGACTTGTGGCAATTGCTGTTCGTCCTGACGGTGCGCAAGGCGATAACCCTGGCCCGCCACCAGGGACGAGCCAGGCGCGGCGCCGGCCGGGTCTCCGTGCTCGCCGACTTGGCCGACCTGGACCTTGACATGGTCCTCGACACCGAGCCGACACCCGAGCTGGCGGCGCAGGTGGCCGACGAGTGCCGGCAGCTCTATAACCGCTTAGGCAATGACACGCTGCGCGCGGTGGCGCTGTGGAAGATGGAAGGGCACACCAACGCCGAGATCGCCGCGAAGCTCGGGTGTGTCCCAGAGACGGTCGAGCGCAAGCTTCGCGCGATCCGACGGCTTTGGGCCAAAGAGATCCCGGACTGACGACCGGAGCAATTTTCCGGAATGGGTGTTGGGTTTCCGGGCGAGAGGGGGAGTTCTCTAGGGGGGGACGCCATGAGCACGACCCTACCGAAGGGCGACGCCAGCCTGTCGCCGTCGCTAATCACCCGCGTGGAAGAGGGGTGCGACCTCTTCGAGGCGGCCTGGAAGGTGGGCCTGCGTCCCCGGATCGAGGACTACCTGGGAGAGACAGCCGACCCGGAGCGATCGGCACTGTGGCACGAATTGCTGGTGCTGGAGCTGGTCTATCGCCGCCTCCAGGGGGAGCGGCCGAGTCTGGAGGAGTACTGGACGCGGTTCCCGGGACACGTCGAACTGATCAATAGGATCTTGAACCAGGCGGGTCCCTCCGCGTCTCATGATCAACAAGCGCCAACTGGATCCGATCAAATCAAGCGGGGATCCTCTCCTCCGGAAGAATCCATCACGCAGAGATCCGAGAAGGAAATCGGCAAGGCCGAGTGGCCCGAGGTGGCCGGCTATGACATCCTGGCGGAGCTGGGCCACAGTGGCATGGGAGTGGTCTATCAGGCCCGGCAGCACCAGTTGAAGCGGTTGGTCGCACTGAAGATGATCCGGGCCGGCCTCCAGGCCAGGCCGGAGGATCCGGACCGGTTCCGGCTCGAGGCGGATCGACCCGCCCGGCACGAGACAAGGCACGCGTCCGAGGCTCGAGGGTCTGTACGGAGGTGGGCCTTAAGGTCGATCCTGGCCAGGTGATCCCGATGGATTCGCACACCCCCTATTTCTATAGCAGCAGTTGTTTTCATAGAGCCCAAATTCCTCTTCTCAAGGGATTGCGTCGGCTCCTCCTCGGCTGGCCTGGGGTGGGCCGCCGTCCCGTCGCCCTGCTCCTTGTCTCCGGGGAGAAAGCGACGCACCCTCGCAAATCACTGTTGCTGTAGAATCCAGTTCTCGGATCGTCCCGGGCGAGGCCACTGGCATTCAGCGTCGGGCGCGACCCGAGCGGACCGCGCGGGCGAACCCGAAGGCTCGCCCGCGCGGTCCGCTCGGGTCGCAACCGTCTCACGCCACGCGTCGCCGGCCGGCTCAGTTCTCGAACTGCTTGGCGATCCGGTTCGAGGGGGCCGCGTCTTCGAGCATCGACTCGTCGAGCAGATAATGCATGAGATAGGCATCCTCGCCGGTGTCCGGGTATTGCTCGCGGATGACCTCGATGGCACGGAAGCCCTGGATCCGCAAGAAGAGCTGCCCGAACAAGTTGGTCTCGCGGACGCAGAGCGCGATCCGGGTCCGGCGATGGCTGGAGAGCTTGCCGACGAGCTTGGCCACCATCTGGCGCCCCACCCCTTGGCGGCGGAATTCGGGGTGCGTGGCGAAGTCGAGGACGTGGAGCTTGTTCTTGTGCAGCTCGTAAATCATGAAGCCGACGACGCGCTCGCCGTACTCTGCGACCATGCCGATACAGTTGCGCTGGCGGAGGACACGGAGGAACTCCTCCTCGCACCACGGGAATTCGAAGCTGGCGTGCTCGATGGCCAGAACCTCGGGCATGTCGCGGCGGATCATCCAGCGGATATGGACGCGGACCTGAGCCTTGGCGGTCGGGACCGTGCTCATCGAGCCTCCTTCCATGGAACGGACGGACGGAGACCATCCCCCGCGTCGGGGACGGTCGGCGATTTCAGACCCGTATCATCGGCGCGAGCGGCCAAGGAGGAAGGGATACCTCGGAGCAAAGGCCCCGGACCCTTGAGGGCCTCGGGGCCGTTCCAGCCCCCCGAAGCGAGGCGGATTCTAGCGAAGGCCATGACCCGTGCCAAGACCGCTTCCTGACCCGATCCTGCCGTGCGTCGCCTCCGAATTCCGGCCTCGGCGAGACCCGCCGGGCCGGGGGCCAGGAGAGCCGAATCACCCTCGGACTCCCACTCGCCGCAGGAAGGTATCGGCCGGAGCCGTCGGTGTTCGTTAGGATTATGCGGATTGATCGACGAGCGGTCTGGGAGTCGTCAGGGGCCCTCCACAGAGGGGACGACCTCCGCAGATCTCTCGAGGCGGAGATATGCGCTCATATCGCGTCACCGTCGTCGAGTGACGCGGGCCACGGGTCCCCGATATCGCAACGCCCCCGACCCTCCCCCCGGCGGAATCGCCGGGTCGGAGGAGGTCGGGACCCTGCCACTCACGTTCGGGGGAGGAACGGGACCGATGCGCATCGTCTGACGGGCGGCCCCGCGCGATCAGAACCGGCCGAAGGAGTACTGCGAGTTGGCCGGGTCGAAGTCCTCATCGCGGAGCCCGACATTGGTGCGGAGGTTGAGGTAGGT
>JAFANO010000059.1 GCA_019232645.1 Planctomycetaceae bacterium
GCCCCGCGCCTCAGCGGGCCTACCACTCGGCCTGGCATCGCCGGTTCGATCGCCGGATCACGCTCTGCCGTGCCTTCCACCACGCGCTGGTCAATCCCGGCCTGATCGACCTCGCCTCGACGTTCAAGGGCCTCGCGCCCCGGCTCCTCGCCGCCTGCTTCGCCGGGACGCGGGACGCGCGGGTGACCTGAGCGGGCTGGTCCCGGGGTCGCGGCGCACGGCCGCGGGAGATCAGGCCTCAGCCGGCGTTGGGAGGGGGCATGACCTTGTCGATGGTCGCGAAGAGTCTCTCCCTGGCGATGGGCTTGCTGAGGAAGTCGTCGCACCCGAGCCGGAGGCATTGCTCCAGGTCTTCGGCCATCGCGTGGGCCGTCAGCGCGACGATGGGGCCGCGGTCGAGCGCATTGCGGAAGATCCGGGTCGCCTCGCAGCCGTCGAGGATCGGCATCTGCATGTCCATCAGGATCAGGTCGAAGGGCCGTCCCTGGTCGACCCCGCGCTCCCCGGGAGAGGGCCGAGGTAAGGGCGCGCGGCGTGAGGCCTTTCAATCGGCGTCTGAGTACCAACTTCCGACGACGGCCTGGGGTCATGCGGTGACGGGGGCGGGGGCGGACGTCAGGGTGAACTGGCCGCTCAGCAGGCACAGGGCGATCTGGATCGGGTCCGTCGTGTTGGATTCGGTCTGGGCAGGGTTGTACGATTCGATCTGGAAGAGCTCGACGCCGACGAACCGCTCATCGGTGCGGCTGGTCCGGTCGGAGAGTTTGTGCCCTTCGGACCACTCGCGGGTCAGCGCGGAGTAGGCGCGGCCCAGGTGCGAGCAGTACCGGGTGTAATCGGTCAGCAGGACCTGCGAAGCGTGGCAGTGGATCGCCCACTCCTTGGTGCGCTCGGCATCAGCGTCGTAGCTGAAGTAGGCGTTGGGCCGGGGCAGAGGTCCCCAGGGGGTCCATCCGGTCAAGACCAGCGTGTCGGCCAGGTGGGCCCCGACCAGCCCGATCGCCGCCAGGGCGCGGGTCATTCGATGCGCCAGGTGCGCGTCGGTCGCCGGCGGGAGGATCAGCGCCCCGGGGCGTCGCTGAGTGAACCATTCGACGATCTTGTCGATGTCGGCCGGCGACGGCTGATAGCCAGGGGTCCGGTAGGCGTCGAGGTCCCAGCAGACCGCCTCGGCGCCCAGCACGCTGCATTCCAGCCGGAACTCGGACTCGCGGACCGACATCTTCTTCTGGTCGTTGAGCCAGGGCGCCGCCACGTTCCGCTCGCCGGTGAAGACCAGGACCTCGATCACCGGCAGCCCGCGGCGGACGGCGTACTCGTGAAGCAGGCAGGCCGCGGTGATCGCCCCGTCGTCGGCGTGCGGACAGAGCATGACCAGCGGCCGGTTCGTGCCGATCGCGTGCCGGAGCGAGTCGCGGACGTCGACGAGCTGGCCGTGCCGGCCGCTCCCCTTGACCGTCTGGAGCAGGCGCTCGAATTCGGGCCGCCAGTGGATGGAGTGGGGGACCAGGAGGCTTTTTTCCATGAGGGATGGTGCTCCGACGGAGCCATCCTGCACTCCGTCCAACCGTCCAAGGAACCTGGTCAAGTTCAGTCGCCGGCCGATCACGCTCAAATCGGACGGGTCGTTTCGAGCCGCTCAACCGACGACAGATGTAAGATTTGTTAACATAACCCAAGGCCAGCCAGACGGTCCGAATTCCGCTGTTATTGTGCGGTACAACTGCGGTGACGTCAACTCCCCGAGCGCGTGAAAGAAGCCTCCTCCCGGCCCCGAGCGTCGCCGGGCCGCGCCCGACGCACCCCTCCCCGTTCCCCCGCGAGGGCGTCGGGGAAGGGGGCGCAACGGCTCGACAGTGGCCGGGCGGATCACTTGCCGAAGAGGAGTCCCGGGTCGCCCGTCGGCGCGCCGAGGGCCTTGAACTGGAAGTGGCCGTCGTCCTTCCAGGCCACCGTGCCGACCATGGGGGGTTGGTCGGGCGGGACGAGGGCGAGAGTGTCGTTGTCGAAGGTCGCCTGTCCCTTGAACTCGCGCGCCTGGCCACGGTCGCCTACCTTCCACGCGAAGCCCTTCTCCTGGTCCAAGGTCAGGGTGATGGTGACGTCCTTGACCGGGTTCGCGGTCCAGGCTCCGACAAGCCTGGCCGGGACAGGGTCCGTGGGCAGGCCGGGCCCCTCGGGGACGGGCTGCCCTTGGTCCGGGGCCTGAACGGGGATCGGGTTCGCCGGCGGCTGGTCGGGAGCGGCCGGGGCGGCGGCCGAATTGCTCGACGGCCCCACCGCTGGAACGGCCGGGGCCTGGACCAGTTCGGCCGGGGGCCTGGCGGTGAGGACGTCGACGAGCTGGGCCGAGAGCCGGTCTTGCGGCTGCAGCGCGACGACCTGCTTGAACATGGCGGCGGCGTTGTCACTGCTGCCCTGGGTCAGGTAGAGCGACCCGAGGACGAACCGGGCCGCGGCCGCCTTGGAGTTGGCGTTGCAGTAGGCTTCCAGGGCGCGAAGCTGCTGGGTGTAGGTGTCGACGCCGGGATAGAGGCCGACCAGGGTCGTCCAGTCCCAACCGGGTCCGGCCGAGAGGACTGTGTAGAGGGGGGCGGCGGCCTCGTCGTAACGCCCCATCGCGAACAGGCAGAGCGCGCGGAACTCGTGGA
>JAFANO010000107.1 GCA_019232645.1 Planctomycetaceae bacterium
CGATTGGCGATCCGGCCGGCGGCGACATTGCCCAGCAGCCCGGGGAACGAGTTCTCCTGCCAACCGACGTATGAGTCGGCGATGTCGCGGACGACCCGCTCGGCGATGTCGTCGGCGACGCCGGCGGCCTTCAGCGCGCGCCTCCAGTTCGGGTGTCCGAGCCGGGCGCCCAGGGGGATGACCAGCTCGAGCGTGCCGGTGACGCCGAGGATCACGCTGACGCGGTCGCGCTCGAGCCGGCGGGCCCCGGGGCCGCCGTCGCCGTAGCCGGCGTCCTCCAGCGCCCGGCGCGCGACCAGCAGGCCGAGGAGCTGGGTCGTGTCGGTGGCCTCGAGGTTGTTGGGCGCGATCCCGAACTCCAGCGCCGGGAAGTCGACCGGCGCGAGGAACCCGCCCCGGTGCGCGTGGGTCCGGTCGGGCGCCTTGGGGTCGGCGTCGAAATAGTCCTCGACCCGCCAGTGCGTCGGCGGCACGTCGGTGATCGCATCGACCCGGTTGCGGATGTTGGCCCAGAAGCGCGCCAGGCCCTCCTCGGCCCTGGGGAACAGGCAGCCCATACCGATGATCGCCACCGGGACGGGGGCCAAGGCCGGGCGGGTTGGATCGGCCAAGTTCACGTGTCTCCCCCTTTGCAGCACCGAGGTTCGTCCGGGTGTCGAGGGCCCGCGCCCGGCTCAGGGTCGGGTGGACCTACTGTCCTCGATGGTCGGGCCGGGCGCGCGGGTCGGGAACCGTCGATCGAGGTCATGGTGTCAGGCATCACGGGTTGAGGCGGTCTTCCAGTTCCGCGAGCTCGAGCGGCGCGAGCCGGGGGGTGCCGGCGGGGACCTCCACGCCCTGCGCGGCCAGCACTCGCGCGCGCTGCAGGACGGCGGCACCGTACAGGATGTTCAGCGCGACGGTCACCACGCGGCGGCTCTCGGGCCGCTCCAGGAACGAGCCGCGGACCCAGTCATTGAACGCGGCCATCGCCGGGCCGCACCAGACCTGGTAGTCGATCCGCCGCGATGGCTCGCCCGCGTTGGCCCAGTGCGACGCCTTGCCCAGATACCAGCGGAAGACCAGCGCCATCCGGTGCTTCGGGTCGCGCGCGGCGCGGTCGAGCTGCGACGGGTCGCGCCGGCGGAAGAAGGCCTGGGTCTCCTCCCAGATCGTATCCAGGGAGGCGCGGAACAGGTTCTTCTCGAGCGCGTCGCGCTCGGGAGCGGGGAGCTCGGCCAGCGAGCCGTACGATCGATAGAGCTCGTACAGCTTGGCGGCGCGCATGGCGAACATCGTGCCACGCTTGAGCACCTGGACCTTGATGCCCATCTCGAACATGTCGGCCGCCGGCGCCATCGCGATGTCGGCCTGCCGCGCCTCGGCGAGCATCCGGCGGACGACGTCGGAGGTCCCCGACTCGACGCACGCCTGGTTGACCGACCCGGTGACGAGGTACGCCGCCCCCATCGCCAGGGCCGCCGCCGCCGACCAGGGGGTCGAGATCCCCCCCGCCGCGCCGACGCGGAGCGGTCGGCCGTAGCGGTACTGTGCCTGCATCCGGTCGCGCAGCGCCAGCATCGTGGGCAGCAGCACGATCGCCGGTTGGTTGTCGGTGTGGCCCCCCGAGTCGGCCTCCGCCGTCACGTCGTCGGCCATCGGGATCCGGCCGGCCCACTCCGCCTGCTCGGGGGTGATCTCGCCCGAGTCGACCAGCGCGCGGAGGCACTTCGCCGGCGGCGGCGCGAAGAACTTCGACGCCACCTCGAACCGCGACACCTTGGCGATGATCCGGTTGGCCGGCACGACCCGGCCCGAGGCGTCGCGGGAGATCCCCAGCACCCGGTAGCGCACGACCGGCAGCGTCAGGTCGAGGTATGCCGACGCCTCGACCAGCCGGACGCCGCGCCGGAGGTAGAGCGCCACGACCGCCGCCTCGAGCTCGGGCTCGTTCGGGCTGTGGATCAAGTTGAAGCCATAGGCGCGCGACGGCCCGAGCGTCCGGCCGAGCCGCTCGATCGCGGCCTCGACCGCCGACGGCGCCATCCCCGCCGCGCCGAAGATCCCCAGGAGCCCGGCGCGGCCCATCGCCTCGACGATCTCGCACGACGCGATCCCGTTCGCCATCGCCCCCGAGATATAGGGGAACCGGACCCGGTGCTCGGCGCGGAACGACCGATCCCCCAGGTGCTCGAGCCGGCAGGGGGGCACGTACCCGGCCACGCGGTCGGTCGCCAGGGCAGCCGGGTCCCACTCCGCAAGCTCATACCCGCCCGGACGCTCCACCACCAGGAACGGGTCGTGGACCCGGCCCAGGGCGCGCTCCAGGGTATCTTCGGACGCGATCGGAACCAGCACGGGCCGCTCCACCCCTCCGCCACATCAAAAAAAGAAAGCGTCGATCATACTGAGCGGCCGCCCCCGCGCCGACCGCTCTTCCTCGCCCCCACCCCGGCCGGGGCGAGGGTCACGTCGCAAGTCCAAACTCGTGAAGGAACTCGGGACATCCGGCCGGGACATTGACGGTCCGGAAGGGGGCTTGAGCGGGCCGCCCGCGCGCCGCGGTCGGGGCCGAGTTTCGGGGGCCCACGCACCACGGATAATGGACTCTTTTGCCAGTCCGACTCGCCCCGGACCCGGAAATTGACGGACCTTCAGGCATCTCCGGGACATTGCCAACATTGAGGAAAATTCTTCTTTCTACACAAATTTGGTGGAGGAGGAAAGATCCCGGCGTCACGATACTCGGGGCCTCGGGGTCGGTCGGCGACT
The DNA here is from genome assembly GCA_019232645.1 of Planctomycetaceae bacterium. Taxonomy (GTDB): domain Bacteria; phylum Planctomycetota; class Planctomycetia; order Isosphaerales; family Isosphaeraceae; genus JAFANO01. Next base: position 2,752 of record JAFANO010000107.1, read on the forward strand.
GCCTCCGCGCCCCCGGGAGGCACGGGGACCCTCCCAGGTCGGCGCGGGGCGATCTCCCGGAGCGGTCAGGACACTGCCTCGCGGCCCGGGGCCGGGGCGGCGACCCGGAAGTGGGGCGGGTGGATCGCCGAAACCGATTCGATGGCTTCGGCTTCGGTCA
>JAFANO010000156.1 GCA_019232645.1 Planctomycetaceae bacterium
TCAAGCCCACGCTCGTCCGGTCTCCCAACGCTCGATGCACACGGTTCGAGTGTCTATCAAGGCACCGTGTCGAGCTGCACGCCAACGGCTGCTGCTGCCGCCTTGAGCTTGTCGTCGAGCGTGGCAAGGGGCAGGCCCTTTCGCATCGCCAGTTCGAGAGAGGCAGCATCATAGGCGGAGAGGTTCTGGGAGCGGCCGAGATTGAGGATCTCGTTGAACGCTCGGGCCGTCGTCTCGCCGTCCACGTTGATGCCGAGCGATTGGAGATAGATAAGCCACTTCTGGGCTTCAGCCTGTGTGCTTCGCTTCCGCCTTTCGCCCACAAGGAGCGAATTCGCCACCTCAAGCGGCCAAATGCCAGCCACCCAGGCTTCAACGTTGGGGAACAGGCGAGCGATCGCGTCGACGTAGGAGTCCGCCTCGTCCTAGTAGTACCAGGCAAGCGTCACCGAACCATCGAGAACCAGCCACTCCGCGGCTGCCAAGGCGCATCCCCTCCTAGAGTTTCGTCGTTCGGTCAACGCCTGCCCTCTTCGATCAGGTCCCGAATTGTTAGGTCCTCGCCGAGCGTCGGGCCTTCCCGGTCCCGCCACTCAAGCGTCTCGTTGACCACCTGCCGCACGTCTTTTGTGCTCTCGGACGGAGGGGGAACCAGCATTGCTACGGGCTTGCCGCGCTTGGTGATCGTGATCTTCTCTCCCCTCGAAACTCTCTCCAAAAAGCTTGGGCAGGTGAGTCTTCGCCTCGAATGAGCCTACCGTATCCATCGGTCCTCCATTTTCATACAGACTGGTTTGATACGACTAGTTTACTCAATGGTTACCCATCTTGCCAAGCGGTGCACGCGGTTATCCACCCTCTGCGGGGCTGCGGATCTTCTAAACTGTCCCGCAGGAGTCCTCTTGGGATCTTCTCCCACTCCGGGCGCGATTGTCGAAATCCAAGCGATCTGATAACGTTCCCGCACGCTCCTGGCAGGGATGTCTCGGAAACCCGCGAGCCTTGAGGAGGCGGGGTTCCCGGCCGAGCGGGAGGCTCCGACGATGAACGCGCCCGATGGCCCGGTCTGGTTCGTCGGCGACCTGGATGATCCCTGGGTCGGGGCGATCGCCGACGCGGTGCCGGGGAGCGTCCTGAGGCACTCGTGCGCGGGGGAGTTGCCCGAGTGCCTGTTCCGGAACCTTCCGCCGCCCCGGGCGTTGGTCCTCCATCGCGCGGCGCTCTCGCATAGGGATGCGGAGTGGCTGGCCCGTCTCCGAGGCGGCCCGACGGGGGCGCCTCGGGTCATCCTCTGCGTCGGACCGCACGCCAGGCACGCCGATCTCGAACGCTGGTCGTCGCTGCTCGACGTGGTCGTGCCCGAGGCGACGGCACGCGAGACGATCGCGCGGCACGTCGCCGAGGGGGGCGCGGGGACCCGACCGTCGGTCCCCCGGCCCGGGATCAGCGTCATCAGCGGCCTTTATGCGCTGCGGCAGGCATTGGCCGACGTCATCGAGTCAGCCGGATACTCTGTGGTGGCCGCGTCCGGATGGTCGGAGGCGCCGTCGGTCGGCATCGCGGTCTGGGACGTCCCGGTCCTGGAGCCCGACTGGACGCAAGGGCTGGCGCACCGGGCGAGGCTCGGCCCCGTCGTCGCTCTGCTCGGGTTCGCCGACCGTGCGCTGGTCCGCCAGGCCCGCGCCCACGGGGCCTCGGCCTGCCTGGAACTGCCCTGCGACCCCGCCGACCTGATCTGGGCGCTGGACCGGCTCGCCGCCAGGCGCGCCGAGCCGGCTCACGACGTGCCGCCGCCACCCGTCCTGGCATCCCGGCCCGCCGGTCGCCAAAGCCTCGACACGGCGGCCAAGAGGATCCACGAATCACCCGACGCGACCGGCCCCGTCGCCTCGTTCCCCCGCGGTGGCCGGCCTCGACCCCGGGGCCTAAAATAACTCCTGGCTCTGCCAGGATTCCGGAGGGCGTGTGTCGCACGCCGGAGCCGCTCGGTGTGGCCATCACGCCCTAATGGAGTCGACCCTCCCGCCATGCCCAAGGCCTCGACCGCCTCCTCGGCCACGATCCGCGAGCTGAAGGACCTGACCCGCGTCATCCAGCGTGCCTCGGGGTTCCCCGAGGTGCTCGCGTCGCTCCAGAACGGCCACGGCGCGACGATCGACGGCGCCTGGGGCTCGGCCGCCCCGCTGGCGGCGGCGGCGCTGGGGCTCCACGCGCCCAAGACGCTCGTGCTCGTGCTGGCGCATGTCGGTGACGTCGACGACTTCCGCGACGACGTGGCGACCTTCGCCGGGGTCGCCCCCGAGGTCTTCCCCGCCTGGGACCATCTGCCGCGCGAGGCCAGTGCCACCGACGAGGTCTCCGGACGACGGCTCCGGATTGTCAAGCGGCTGGCCGGCCCGCTCCCCCCCCGGTTCGTCGTCGCGCCCTTGCAGGCGCTGTTGCAGCCCGTGCCGACCCTCGACGTCCTGGCGCGCTGCTCGCGCACGGTCCGGGTCGGAGACACGGTCGCCGTCGAGGAGTTGGCCGCCTGGCTCGCCGAGCGGTCGATGAGTCGGGTCGAGGTCGTCGAGGTCCCCGGCGAGTTCAGCCTCCGCGGCGGCATCCTCGACATCTTCCCCGCCGACTCGACCGAGCCGGTCCGGGTCGAGCTCTTCGGCGACGACGTCGAGTCGATCCGCCCCTTCGACCCGGAAACCCAGCGCTCGCGCGACCGCTGGGACTCGGTCGCGCTGACCGCCGGCCCCGCGCTCGACGGCGACCCCCGCGACCTCGGCCACATCGCCGACGTCTTCCCCGAGGGGACCTGGGTCGCGCTGGTCGAGCCCAACGACCTCCGCGAGGAGGGCCGCCACTACTTCGGCCGGATCGACGACCCCCGCGGGCTCTTCTCGGTCGAGAGCACCTTCGCCCGGCTGTTCAGGCACCCCTCGGCCACCCTCGCGACGCTCGCCGCCAGCTCGCAGGAGGCGACTTGCCACCTCCGGATCGAGAGCGTCGAGCGGTTCTCGGGTGAGCTGACCAAGGTCAAGGCCGAGCTCGACGGCGCCTCCGGCGGCGACCGGGTCCTGATCGCCTGCCACAACGCGGCCGAGGTCGAGCGGCTCGGCGAGGTCTTCGCCGACACCGAGATCGCGCGGTCGGGCCGGCTCCACCTGACCGTCGGCCGGGTCCGGTCGGGTTTTCACATGATCGACGCGGCGACGCTGGTCATCGGCGACCACGAGCTCTTCGCCCGGACCGACGTCCGCCGGCCGGTCACCCGCCGGCGGTACGAGAGCCGCGCCATCGACAGCTTCCTCGACCTGAACGAGGGGGACCTCGTCGTCCACGTCAACCACGGCATCGCCCGGTATCGCGGCCTCCAGATGGTCGACCAGACGGCCGAGCACGCCGAGGAGACGCTGCTCCTGGAGTTCGCCGAGGGCACGAAGCTGTTCGTGCCGATCGCCAAGATCGACCTCGTGCAGAAGTACGTCGGCGGCGGCAAGGCCGAGCCGGCGCTCTCGAAGATCGGCTCGTCAGCCTGGGAGAAGCGGAAGGCGCGGGTGGCCGAGGCGGTCGTCGACCTCGCCGCCGAGCTGATCGACATCCAGGCCGCGCGCGCCAGCCAGCCGGGGATCGCCTACCCCGCCGAGGACGGCCACTGGATGGCCGAGTTCGAGGCCGCCTTCCCCTACCAGGAGACCCCCGACCAGCTCGCCGCCATCGAGGCCGTCAAGCGCGACATGGCCCGACCCCGGCCGATGGACCGCCTGATCTGCGGCGACGTCGGCTACGGCAAGACCGAGGTCGCCATCCGCGCCGCGTTCAAGGCGGTCGACGCCGGCAAGCAGGTCGCCGTGCTCGTCCCGACGACCATCCTGGCCGAGCAGCACCAACGGAGCTTCTCCGCCCGGATGGCCGAGTTCCCCTTCACCATCGAGGTCATCAACCGCTTCCGGCCCCGCTCCGAGATCAAGGACGTCCTGAAGCGGACCGCCTCCGGCGGCGTCGACATCCTGATCGGCACCCACCGGATCGTCCAGAAGGACGTCAAGTTCCAGGACCTGGGCCTGGTCATCATCGACGAGGAGCAGCGGTTCGGGGTCGAGGACAAGGAGTGGCTCAAGTCGCTCCGCGCCACGGTGGACGTCCTGACCCTGTCGGCGACGCCGATCCCCCGGACCCTGCACATGAGCCTGCTGGGCATCCGCGACATCTCCAACCTCGAGACCCCGCCCCCCGACCGCAAGGCGATCGAGACCCGCATCCTCCGGTTCGACGCCGAGACGATCAAGCGGGCGATCCACCGCGAGCTGAACCGCGACGGTCAGGTCTACTTCGTCCACAACCGGGTCTACGACATCCAGTCCGTCGCCGACCGGATCCAGGCCATCGTCCCCGAGGCCCGGATCGCGATCGGCCACGGCCAGATGGCGGGCGAGGCGCTCGAGAAGACGATGCTCGGCTTCATCCGCCGCGAGTACGACCTCCTCCTGGCGACGACGATCATCGAGAGCGGCCTCGACATCCCCAACGTCAACACGATCTTCATCAACGAGGCCGACAAGTACGGCCTGGCCGACCTGCACCAGCTCCGGGGCCGTGTCGGCCGCTACAAGCACCGCGCGTACGCCTACCTGCTGCTCGACTCGGTCAGGCCGGTGACGCCCAACGCGATCAAGCGGCTCAAGGCGATCGAGGAGTTCACCGACCTGGGGGCGGGCTTCAAGATCGCGCTGCGCGACCTGGAGATCCGGGGCGCGGGCAACATCCTGGGGGCCGAGCAGTCGGGCCACATCGAGAGCGTCGGCTACGAGCTCTATTGCTCGCTGCTGGAATCGGCCGTGCGCAACCTGACCCACAAGCCCGAGCGGCCGATGTTCGACTGCTCGATCGAGCTCTCCTGGCGCGCCTTCCTGCCCAAAGACTACGTCCCCGGCCC
>JAFANO010000234.1 GCA_019232645.1 Planctomycetaceae bacterium
GACCACGATGACACTCCCAGAGCCCCACAGCCGGCGCCGACCGATGCCCGACCGCGCCGAGTCCTCGTAGTGTGCGTTCACGTCAGTTTGGCGGGTGTCCCGTCGGGGGCTTCCTCGAACGCTCAAGCTGGAATCCGGGGGGTCGACCCCCCGGCGGTGCAGGCCCGACTCCTGGGCGCTCTGCGAGCTGGAGAGGTTCAGGCGCATGAGGTGCACGCATGATATTCAGATATGCAAGAGTTGATGGATCTCGAGGGCGAGGCTTCGGAGATCGCTGGAATCGGGGGCACATCACGGTCAAATTGTAGGGGTTGGGGCTGATCGGCACCAACCCCCGGGATCGAGCTTGAGCGTTCGAGGAAGCCCCCGACGGGACACCCGCCAGATCGACGTGAACGCACGCTATGAGGACTCGGCGCGGTCGGGCATCGGTCGGCGCCGGCTGTGGGGCTCCGGGAGTGCCATCGTGGGCAATGGCTCGGCGGGCCTGGGCCTCGGCTCGACGGCGAAGCGGATGCCAAGGCGGCGGGTCAGGTTGACCCACATGTCGAGCAGGGCGTAGAAGACCGGCGTGACCAGCAGGGCCAGCAGCAGCGAGAGGGCCTGGCCGCCGATGATCACCTTGGCCATGCTCGCCCGGGCCCCCGCCCCGGGCCCCTGTCCCAGCGCGATCGGGATCATCGCGGCGATCAGCATCACGGTCGTCATCAGGATCGGCCGGAGCCGGGTGTGATTGGCCTCGACGATCGCCTCGAGCCGAGGCACGCCCCGGGCGCGGAGCTGGTTCGTCGCGTCCACCTGCAAGATCCCGTTCTTCTTGACGATCCCGACCAGCATGAACAGCCCGAACATCGCGTAGATGTCCAGCGCCGAGCGGAACAGCACCAGCGACATCAGCCCGAACGGGACCGTCACCGGCAGCGCCATCAGGATCGAGACCGGCTGCGTCCAGCTCTCGAACTGCGCGGCCAGGATCAGGTACATGAACAGGATCGACAGGCCGAAGGCGATCAGGAAGTAATAGCCCGTCTCGCCTATCGTCTTGGCCTGGCCCGAGAACTCGAAGGAGTAGGGCGACCCGGGGTCGTCGAGCCCCAGCTCGTGCAGCGCCGCGCGGGTCCGCGCCACGGCCTCGCCCAGCGTGATGCCCTCGGGGTTGCCCAGGACGGTGACGATCCGCTGGCGGCCGAGCCGCTCGATCTCGGTCGGCCCGCGCTCGTCGACCAGCCGGGCCAGGCTCCTCAGCTCGACCAGCCCGATCGTCGGCGACGACAGGGTCAGCCCGTACAGGCCGGTGGTCGTCGACCGGTCGGAGGGCGCGGCGCGGAGCCAGACGTCGTACTGCTCGTCGCCGTCGCGGAACTTCGTCACCGGCATGCCGCCGACCAGGATCCGGAGGGTGTCGGCCACGACGCCGACCGGGATGCCCAGGTCGCTCGCCCGTTCGCGGTCGACGAGCACCTGGACCTCGGGCTTGCGGAGCGAGAGCGTCGTGTCGAGGTCAACCAGCCCCGGCTCCTGCTTGAGCCGTGCGACGAGCCGGTTGGCGTAGTCGGACAGCTTGGCCAGGTCGGGACCGTACAGGTTGACCTGGAAGGTCTGCGGCCGGCGACCGCCCTGGAACGGCGAGACGTCGTTGACGCTGGCGCGGAGGTCGGGGTAATCCTTGAGCAGCTCACGCGCCTCCTGCTGGATGGCGAACTGGGTGTAGTCGCGGTCCTCCAGCTCGGTCATCCGGACGTAGATCGTCCCCCGGGTGACGTCCCCCTGCCCCTTGACGACCCGGCCGCCGCTGGTCTGGCCGATCGTCGTGAACAGGTGCACGGTCCCCTTCAGCTTCTTGAGCCGCGCCTCCATCTCGGCCAGCAGGCGGTTGGTCCGGTCGAGGCTGTAGCCCTCGGGCGTGGTGACCGTGACCTCGTACTCGCCCTGGTCGTCGCGCGGGATCAGCGACAGGCCGGGGCTGAACAGCGACCCCACCGCTCGCAGCGCGACCTTCAGCACCTTCGGCCCCTTGATCCGGGCGCCGATGACCGAGAAGGTCGGGCAGAGGACGACGACGACCGTCAGCAGGACGACCAGCGCCTTGAACCGCAGGGCCCCCCGGAGCGCGATGCCGTAGCTGCCGTCGATCAGCCGGTAGATGAGCCCCGACTTGCTCTTGGCGTGCCCCGCCTCGCTCGGGTCGAGCTTGAGGAAGCGGCTGCAGAGCATCGGCGTCAGCGTGAACGAGACGAACAGGCTCATCGCCACGGCGAAGGCGACCGTCAGGCCGAAGCTCGAGAAGAACCGGCCGACGATGCCGCCCATGAAGGCGATCGGCACGAAGATGACGATCAGCGACAGGCTGGTCGCCAGGACCGGCAGCGCGATCTCGCGGGTCCCGACCCGCGACGCCTCCATCGCGTCCATGCCGTCCTCTTCCATGTGCCGGAAGATGTTCTCATGGACCACCACCGCGTCGTCGATCACGATGCCGATGGCCAGGATCAGCCCGAGCATCGTGATGTTGTTGAGCGTGAAGCCCATGTAGCTCATGAACATGAATGTGGGCACGATCGACGTCGGGATCGCCAGGGTGGCGATGACGGTGGTCCGCCAGTCCCGGATGAACAGCAGGATCGTCGCCGAGACGAGCACGGCGGCCAGCAGGAGGTGGAACTTCACCTCCTCGATCGACTTCTTGATGAACCGCGACTGGTCGCGGATGACCTCGGCGGTGATGTCCTCGGGGAGGGTCGGCCGGAGCTGCGCCAGCTTGGCCTTGACGTCGTCGACGACCCGGACGGTGTTGGTCCCCGACTGCTTCTGGATGACGAGGCTGACGGCGTGGACGCCGTCGAGGCGGGCGAGGGTCCGGGGCTCCTCGAACGCGTCCTCGGCGCGGCCGACGTCGCGGAGCCGGATCGGGTAGCCGTTGCGGTTGGCGATGATCATCGCGTTGAACTCGGCGGCGCTGTTGAGCCGCCCGAGGGTCCGCAGGACCAGCTCGCGCGGCCCCTGGTCGACGCGGCCCCCCGGCACCTCGAGGTTCTGCCGGACCAGGGCGCCACGGACGTCCTCGACCGACAGGTTATAGGCCGCCAGCCGGTCGGTGTCGACCACCACGTTCATGGCGCGGACCCGGCCGCCGACCAGCGTCACGGCGCCGACGCCGTTGACGACCTCGAGCCGCTCCTTGATCTGCCGCCGGGCGATCTCGGTCACCTCGCGGAAGTCGCGCCGGCCGCTGATGGCGATCGTCATCACGGGCATCGAGCCGGTGTCGAACTTGTCGATGATCGGCGCCTCGGTGCCGTCGGGCAGGTCGGCCAGGATCGTGTTGACCTTGTCGCGGACCTCCTGCGTCCCGACGTTGCCGTCCTTCGAGAGCTGGAACTGGACGGTGATCGTCGAGACCCCCTCCATCGTCGTGGACCGCAGCTCCTCGATCCCGCTGATGGTGTTGATGATGTCCTCGAGCGGCTTGGTGACCGAGGTCTCCATCTCCTCGACGCTGGCGCCGGTCAGGACGGTCGTGACCGTGCAGACGGGGAAATCGACGTCGGGGAACAGGTCGACCCCGAGCCGGCCGTACGACACCAGGCCCAGCACGACCGGGATCGCCATCAGCACCCAGGTGAAGACCGGGCGTTTGATACAGACTTCGGAAATGGTCATGGGACTCTCGAAATGGAGGGCCTCGGGTCTCGAAGGTCCGGCGACTCGGGAGCGACGTACGGGAGCGGGGTCCTAACGGGCCGGGGTCGGCGCCGGCGCGAACCCTCCGGGAGGTGCGGGCTTGGCCGGCTCGGGCGTGGCGACGACGACGGAGGTGCCGTCGGCGAGGTGTGTCTGGCCGGTCGTCACGACGACGGCCTGCGCGGGGAGGTCGCCGATGACCTCAACCCAGCCCGTCCCCTCCAGGCCGGTCTCGACGTTGATGGAGCGGGACTTGTTGCCCTCGACGACGAACAGCTTGGTGACGCCGGCGAACTTGACGACCGACTCGATCGGGGCCACGACGGCGTCGGCCGAGTGCCGGGTCAGGATCGACGCCTTGGCGAACCCGCCCGGCCGGAGCAGGCCGCGGTTGTTCGGGACCGCGACCTCGACCTGGAAGGTCCTGGTCGTGGGGTCGATCGACGGGTTGATCCGCGCGACCTTCCCCTCGAAGGTCGTGCCCGGGTGCGCCGCGACGGTCACCCGGACCGGCTGATCGAGCGCGACCTCGTCGCTGAACCGCTCGGGGACGTTGGCCCAGAGCCGCAGCGGGTTGTCGATGACCAGCTCGGCGACCGCCTCGGCCTCCTTGATCATCTGCCCCTCGGAGACCGACCGCTTGACGACGGCGTACGTCGGCGGGTCGGTGACGCCGGGCGGCGGGGTGGAGGGGACCGGGGCGGTGATCATCATGTTGGAGAGGGTGTCCGTCGCCAGGTCGACGGCGACCCGGGCGGCCTGCGCGGCGGCCAGGGTCGAGCGCGCCGCGAGGATCGTGTCGGCCAGCACCGCCTCCGCGGCCTGCTCGTCGTTCTCGGCGTTCTGGAGGCTCTCGGCCGTCCCCGCGTTGCGCCGGGCCAGCGACCGCTCGCGCGTCAGGTTATTGCTGGCCCGCTCCAGCGCCACCCGCGCCTTGACGACCGCCGGGAGCGCCGCCACGTCGTACGCGCCCGAGGGGAGCTCCTTCTGCCCGAGCTTGGCCAGCTCGGCCTGGAACTGGCGCTCGGCCTGACTGACCGCCAGCGCGGCGTTGGTCGAGTCCAGCTCGGCCAGCAGCTCGCCCGGCTGGACGCGGTCGCCCATGTCGTGAACGACCCGGGCGACCCGGCCGGTCCGCTTGCTGCCGACAACCACGTCCTCCCACCCCTTGAGCGTGCCGACCACCTCGACGGTCCGATCGACCGCGCGGTGCTGCAGGGGCGCGACCGTCACCGTGACCGCCTTGGGCGCCGTGTCGGCCTGCAAGGGGCCCTCGGTCCCCCGGCCCCCGCACCCGCCCAGGGACACCATCAGCCCCGTTCCCAAGACGAACGCCCGAATCGGCAGAGTCATCGGGATCATCCTTGATAGATAAAGGAGAGAGGGTAAGATCCACCCCCCCGCCGATGAGCGCCGTTCACACGCTCGTCGAGCGGGAATCCATGGTGAATCCTCGGAGCAGGTCGTCCACGAGCCGGCGCCCCAGCCCGGGCTCCAGCGGGTCGCCTCGATACAGGAAGTCGAGCGTCGCGATGACTAGCAGCCCTCGGCACGCCCTCGTGGCGTCGGCGACGCGGCCCGACGCGATCAGGCCGGCGTCGGCCAGGTGGCGGACCGCCTCGGTGATCAGGCCGACGAACGTGTCGCCGAACCGCTTCATCTCGCCCTCCAGGCCCGCGCCCAGGGGCCCGAACAGCAGCGCGAACAGGAACCGGGCCCGATCGGGGTCCTCGCGGCAGAACGCGAAGTGCGCCTCGATGATCCGCGCCAGCGCCTCGACCGGGTCGCTCACCGCCTCCAGGATGGCTCGATTGGCCGCGACCAGCTCGGTCATCGGCGCCGTCAGCAGGGCCTGCGCCAGGCCCTCCTTGCTGCCGAAGTGGTAATACAGCGTGGGCTTGGTGACCCCCGACTCCTCGGCGATCGTGCGGACCGACGTCGCGTCGTAACCCCGCGTCGCGAACAGCCGCGCCGCCACGCCCGCGATGTGCTGCGCCATCGTCCTCGGCCCGCGCCCCGCCGAATCCGCCGTCGCCATTCGTCTTCGAGCCCCCGTACACGCCCCGGCCCATCCGCGTATACCGAACGATCGGCATTAGGGTATACCGAACGGTAGGTATTATGGCTAGATCCCGAAATCCGGCAAGGCCGGAACCGCGCGGACTCCGGCGCGCCGAGGGTCTTGGCGAGGGGAGTGCGAGGGGGTAGCCTCATCCGGGGGTGGGCCGTGCCCGCCCGTCCTGGGATCTCAGTGCACCTCGAGGAGCGATCATGAACGTCAAGCGACCGATCACGCCCCAGATCACGATCGGCGACCAGCCGACCGAGGACGACCTGAAGTCATTAAGGGACGAGGGTTACGTCGGCATCGTCAACCTCCGGAACGACGGCGAGCCGGAACAGCCGCTCGGCACCGCCGCCGAGGGGGAGCGGGCGCGGGCCCTGGGCCTGGACTACCTGCACTACGGCGTGGGCGCCGCCCCCCTGAGCGAGCAAGGCGTCGAGTCGGTCCGCGACTTCCTCGACAGGCACGCCGACGAGAAGGTCCTGGTCCACTGCCGCAAGGGAGGCCGCGCCGCGGCGCTGGTCCTGCTCCACCAGGCGAAGGCTCAGAAATGGACCCTCGCCGAGGCCATCGCCAAGGGCCGCGCGATGGGCCTGGAGGTCGAGGGGGGGCTCCGGACGCTGGTCGAGAACTATCTCCACGCGCATCCCCCCGGCGCCTGAGTGCCGACAGCCGCGGGTCTCGCCCCTCCGCCTCGGCTTGGCACGCGGATTGTAGGTCCACACCCGGGTGCGCGGCCAGGCGCCCGGAGCGGTCTCGCGCTCGCCGGGACGCCGGGGCCGCGGAGGCACCGAGTCGTCATCAAGGACACGAACCGGACAGAAACGGAGGGAGACATGACCCGAGGCGTGGGC
>JAFANO010000372.1 GCA_019232645.1 Planctomycetaceae bacterium
TCGTGATATTGTAACCTCCGCCAGAGTCAATTCCGCCTGCCGAACTGTCAATGGACACGAACCCTTACGAAGTTACTGGACCCGAACAGTTACGAATCTGGGCCTCTGACCGTCGGGCGGTCTCCTCCAGGACCGTCCCCGGATTCCGGGTGAATTTCGGGCTTCCCGCGTCCGACAACCGGACCTGATGGCTCCCCTCAAGGCCAACTACGTTGCCGTGGTCTGAACCCCAATCGTTACGATTCCCACCCCCTTCCGGCCCTCGGTTTCCCCCACGACCGAGGCCCCTCGAACCCACGCGGCTCAAATCCCTTACCTACCTATTTCCTGCCGCGGTGGTCGGCTCCTCCACGGCCGCCACACCGGTCGAAAGCCTCCGGACTTCCACGCGCCCGCCGGGTCGATCTCGGTTCACGATCGGCCCTTCAGATTGTCCTCCAGGTCCCGGAGCCGATAGCTCCGGCCGCGGATATTCAGCACGTGGCAGGCGTGCAACAGCCGATCCAGGATCGCCGCCGTGATCACCTCGTCGCCCGCCAGCATCTCCGGCCAGTCCTGGATCGCCTTGTTCGACGTGATGCACAGCGACCCACGCTGATACCGATAGCTCACCAGCCGGAAGAACAGGTTCGCCTCCTCCCGGGTGAACGTCTCGAAGCCGACCTCGTCGATAATCACCAGCGCCGCCTTCATGTACTTCTTGCTCTTGAGGCGCGTCGGCGGCACCTCCGCGTCCCGGCGCATCGCGTGCAGCAACTCCTCCAGGCGGAAGAACGCCACCGAGAAGCCGCACTCCACCGCTTTGACACCCAATGACACAGCTAAATGCGTTTTTCCTACGCCGGGAGGGCCCAGGATCAGCAGCCCCTGCTTCTCCCGCAGCCAGGCGCACGTGGCCAGCGCCTCCAGCTTCGACCGCTGGACCGCCGGCTGGAAGGCGAAGTCGAAGTTCGCCAGCGTCTGGCCCGTCGGCAGGCCGGACAGTTGCAGCGAGGTCCGGATCCGCCGCTCCTCGCGGCGTTCCAGCTCGCCCCGGAGCAGCTGCTCCAGCAAGGCCGGCGGCCCCAGGTCCTCCTTGACCGCCCGGGTCAACAACGTCGGTAGCGCGTCGGCGGCGAAGTCCAGCCCCAGCCTCGCGAGCTGGCCCAGGAGGACCGACAGGTCTGCGGTGGACGCCTTCGACGGCAGGGCCTCGGGGGCCGGGATCGATCGCGATGGCGGAGTCATCGGGCCACCTCCGCCAGCGCGGCATACAGGTCCACCGGCCGCCGCTCCACCGGCAGCGCCGCGATCTCCGCCAGCTTGCGGGCCATCTTCCCCAGCGGCTTGGGCGGCGCCACGCCCGCGGTCCCGCGCCCCTCGTAGCACGTCGGGTCGATGAGGATCCGTTCGGGCGTGTGTCGCGGATACGTCACCAGCACGGCCGCGGTCTGCGGGTCGACCACCTGCACGCGGCCCGAGCAGCCGCGGACCTCCACCTCGCGGCCCGCATAGATGAAGGGGACGATATAACTCCGACCCTCGAAATGGACCGAGCAGTCCTTGTGCACCGGCGCCGTCTTGACCAGGTCGAACGGCTCGGGGAGTAGGGCCGGCAACGGCCGCAGCCATGGCCGCTCCGCCTCCCAGCTCGCCGCGACCGAGCGCCCCGTCGCCGGACAGGTCCGCCGGGCGGCGGCGGCCGCCAGCGTCGCGTCCGTCCAGCCCTGGAGCCCGCCCAGGCCGTCGTAGGCCCGGCCCTGGACCTCCAGTCGCTTCCAGTCGCCGACGCGCCGCTCCGTCTTGCCCTTCTGTTCGGGGGAGCGGACCTCGCAGGCGTCGACGTGAAAGCCCATCGTCCGAGCATAGACACGGTATTGCTCGTTGACCTGACCCCAGGCCCCACAGCCGTGGGCGATGCCGGTCTTGAGGTTGTCGATCCGGTTGACCGCGGCCACGCCGCCGAGCCGGCGGTACGCCTCGTTGTGGACGTGATGCCAGGCGAGCTGGTCGGTGGAGCGGCTCCAGACGACGGCCTCCTTGCGGCTGTGGCTGAGGACCATGATGAAGGCGTAGACCGTCGTCGGCCCCTCCGGGTCGCCGAGGTCGACCCGGCGGAACTCGCCCCAGTCGCTCTGGGTCTGCGCCCCGGGCGGGGTCTCGACCCGGCGGAACGGGCGGACCCGCGGCCGGCCGTAGCGGGCCCGGACGAACTTGCGGACCGACTTATAGGAGCCGTCGTAGCCGTGCTCGGCGCGGAGGAATTCGTGGAGTTGCTGGACGCTGGGCGGCCGCGCGTCGCCGAGGAGATCGGCCTGGGCCCGCCACCAGTGGGCGACGGCGTCCTCCAAGCCGAGGATCTCGATCCGCGCGGGCTTCTGGCGGCCGTCGCGGGTCCCGTCGCCGGTGCGCCGGAGATGATAGCGCACCGCCCCCTCAGTGACGCCCAGGATCTGGGCGGTCCGGGTGGCGGATTGGCCGCGCTGGTGCAAGACCTCAATCGTCACGATCTGCTCCTTGGTGAGCTTGGCCAAGGTGCTGCCTCCGAGCGGTCTGGCTGCTGCCGGCCAGCTTGGAGGGCCTCGGCGTGCCTGTCGATGGATGTTCAGTGCGCCGATCGCACCGAACGATCCCAGGCTCGTAACGATTCGGGTTCGCTAACCCCAAGTTTTACGGGTTTGGTGACATTTCACTCGCCAGGGACTTCGATTTCTCTTCTAAGTGCGCCTCGTGACGT
>JAFANO010000410.1 GCA_019232645.1 Planctomycetaceae bacterium
GCCTCCAGCAGCGCGGCGGCCTGCCAGGTCGGGGCGTCGTAGAGGATGTCGACCTTGAGGAACTCGCGGAGGGCCTCGCGATCCTTCTTCTCGTGGAAGAACGTCTCGCCGCGCATCAATTGGGCGCGGGCGGCCAGGTCGCCCCCCCTGCGGGCGTCGATGACCGCCTGGTAGGCGGCGCGGGCCTCCTCGAACTGGGGCGGGCTCATGCTCTGCAGCGCCCGGCCCCGCGCGTAGTCGACCTCGGCCAGGTAGGGGTCCTGGGGGGCGTCGGCTCGGAACGCCTCGGCGGCCTCGAGCGCCTCCTTCCATTTCTTCTGGGCGACCAGGGCCTGGATCCGGCGACGGCGGACCGAGGGGACGAACCCCTCGAGGTCGCCCGGTGCGGGCGGCTCGGCCGCCAGCGCCGCGAAGCCCGACTCGGCGGCCGGGGCGTCGCCGGCCTTGAGCGCGACCTCGGCCTGGAGGAACCGCGCCTCACGTCGATAGGGGCTGTCGGGATGCTCGGCGATCAGGCGGTCGAGCGTCTGGGCGGCGGCCGGCCAGTCGCCCCTCTCGGCCTGGGTCCGGCCGAGCCGGTACAGGGCCGAGGGGATCAGCCGGGGCGACGCCTTCGAGCCCTCGGCGACCAGCGGCGCCAGCAGCGCGACGACCTCGTCGTAGTTCTTGGCCTGGTAGGCTGATTCGGCAAGGTTGAACCGAGCGTCGGCGGCGCACGGGCTGTCGGGGAACTCCTTGAGCAGCCGGGCGAAGACGCGGTCGGCCTCCTCGGCCTTGCCGGCGTCGACCAGCGTCCAGCCCCACTCATCGAGCAGCGCGTCGGCCGAGGCGCCTTCGACCTTGGGGTCGGGGTGGTCCTTGAGGAGCTGCTCGAACGCAGCGGCGGCCTCGGCCGGCCGGCGGACCTCGACCAGGAGCCGGGCGCGTGCCAGTGCGGCAACGCTGCCCTGCTCGGTCCGGGGGTATTTCTCGGCGACCAGGGCGTAAGCGGCCAGCGCCTCGGCGGCCTTCCCGGCCGCGCGCAGCGCCCGGCCGCGCGCCAGCGCGGCCTCGGGAGCGAGCGGGTCGTCGGGATTGGCCTTGATCAGGGCGGCGAACGCCTCGGCGGCCTCTGCGGGCTTGCCGCCGTCGAGCAGGGCCCAGCCCAGCCCCAACCGCGCGCGGGCCTGGAGGCCCGGGTCGCCCGCCTCGACGACCCGCTGGAACAGCTCGGCCGCGCGGTCGTGCTGCTTGGCATCCAGCGCGGCCTCGGCCAGCAGCAGTCGGGTCGGCGCCAGCGCCTTGCTCTCGGGGAACCGCTCGGCGAGCTGGGCGAGCGCCCGGGCGGCGGCGTCGGGCTCGCCCAGCTTGAGCCTCGCCTGCGCCAGGTGCGCCAGGGCGGAGTCGGCGACGTCCCCCTTGGGCTTCTCGGCGAGATACGCCTCCAGGGGGGCGATCGCCTCGGCGAACCGCCCGGCCTCGACGTGCCCCTGGCCGACGAGGTATCGCGCGTCGGCCGCGACGGAGGCGGCGGGGGTCTTGGCCAGGGCGTCGAGGACATCGGACGACTTGTCCGCCTGGCCGTCGGCGCGGTAGGCCAGGCCGAGGTAGTAGCGCTGCGCCTGCGCGGTCTCGGGGCCCGGCTGGTCGTGGGCCAGCGAGTCGGTCAGCAAGGCGATCGCCTCCTTGGGGTGCCCCGCCGCCATCGCCGCGCGGGCCTCGATCAGACGGGCGTCGGCGCGCAGGGGGCTTTCGGGGAACCGGGCGACGAACGATCCGGCCAGGTCCCGCGCGGCGACGGTGTCGCGCGCCTCCAGCGCCAGCCGGGCGGCTCGGACCAGCGCGTCGTCGGCCCAGGGGTCCTTGGGGTCGACCTCGGCGGCCTTGAGGAACCGCGCCCGCGCCACGTCGGCCCGACCCAGCTTCAGCTCGGCCTCGGCCGCACGGAACATCAATGCCGGGGCCATCGGCGACGTGTCGAACCGCTTCAAGGCCGAGTCGAGGGTCTCCAGCGCCTCTGCCGGCCGGCCGCCGCTCAGTTGCGTCGTGCCCAACTCGAACGCCGCTTGCGCGGCCAGGTTCTGCGGCGCCTCGGCCATCAACGCGCGGAGCAGCGGCTCGGCCTCGGCGGCGCGACCGAGCCGGACCAAAGCGCCGGCCCGGTTCAGCCGCTCCTCGGCGACCAGCGGGCTCCGCGGCGCCTGCTTCTCGAGCGTCTCGAACGCCTCGACCGCCTTGTCATCCCGGCCGGCACCCGCCTCGATCAAGCCGATCTGGAGCCAGACCCGGTCGTTCCAGTCGCGGCCGCCGCGCGAGGCCATCGTGGCCAGCACCTTCAGCGCCGCGTCGGGCTCGTTCTGCAGGGCCATCGTCCGCGCCAGCCCGAACCGCGCGCGGTCAGCCAGCCGCCCCTCGGGATACGCCTCCAGCGCCTTCTCGTACGCCCGCCGGGCCTCGGGCAGGCTGCTCATCCGGAGGCAGACGTCGCCCAGGTAAGGCCACGCGATCTCGAGGTACGAGTTGCGGGTCGTCCCCACCCGCCCCAGGAACGTCTCCAGCGCCTGACGCGCCTCGGGCAGATCGCCCAGCATGTATGCCGTCTCACCGATGCGGAACCAGGCCGTCGACGCATTGCGGTGGTCCGGCGCGGCCTTGAGGAACTCCTCGAACTGGTGGCGCGCCAGCTCATACTGGCCCTGGAAGAGCCGGGCGTTGGCCAGACCGAACCGCGCCTCGATGGCGTCGGGCCCCGACGAGGCATCCTTCAAGAACCGCTCGTACTCCTCCGCCGCCATCGCGTAGCGGCGGTCGCGGAACAGGCCGTTGGCGAAATTCAGCAGTTCGGGGACGCGCCTCGTCCCCGTCCCGAAGGCCGGGGCCGCCGCCTCCCCCGAGGTGCCCTGACCCCGGGCCAGGACGGGGCAGAAGAGGACGAATAGGACGAGGATCCCCAGGGCCAACGCCCGCCGCGCGCGGCCCGCAGGGGTCTGTGACGAGGTGATGGGCACGGGTCCTTCTCCCTGGACGTCGGCAGCCACGACGCCCTCGCAAGCATGGGGCGCCGACTGGATCGGTCGCGCCAGGGAGCGAGAACTTCCTTGAACTCCGCACCCCCGGCCTCATGGCCTTCGTTATACCCACTCGGGCCAATTTCCCTCAAGGCCGAGGCTCCGGCAGCCAGGACGGGATCGTCTGGGAACCTCTTCACAGGATTCGACCCCAAATCCCACCTCATCCCCCAGCGGCATGATACACTTCGCTCGAAGCTCTCGGGCAGCCAGCGCGATTGAACAAAATCGAATATTCCCAAACAAAACATTTCCGCCATCTTACTCACATCAAAGTCGCCCGGAACTTCCTCGTGACAAATAACCCAGGATACGGTATTTCATTGTGTTGGTAATTTAGGAAATTCTCATCGACCAAGCCGGGTAGCTGGAATATTCTTCTGAAAATCCGCAAAATACCCAGAGACCGCAGTCAACGATCGAGTATAATGGAGCAAACCCGCAGCGAGCGCTGGTCTGGGTCTGGCCTCGGTTGAGGGTTGAATCGCGAACGGGATCGCACCTTTCGAGGAGATTGCAACCATGAGCTTCCGTCGTTTCTTCGGTCTGGCTGGCGCGACGGTCCTGGCTGCTGGTCTGTCGTCGTCGGCCTCCGCGCAATCGATTCAGGCACCGGGCAAGGGGGCTCCCGCTCCCCAGGCCCCCACGAAGAGCTATCCGGCCCCGGCTCCCGCCCCGGCCCCGCAGGCCCCCACGAAGAGCTATCCGGCCCCGGCTCCCGCCCCGCAGGCTCCGGCCAAGAGCTACCCGGCTCCCGCCCCGGCCCCGCAGGCCCCCGCCAAGGCCGCCCCGCAGGCTTGATCTCACGGTCACACATCATTCGTTCACCCGAATCCTCGGTCGATCTTTCGACCGGGGATTTTTTTGCGTCTGTCGGGACGGCCCCACGCTGGGGTGGGGGTAAGACGAAGCGGCAGAGCGGATTGAGCCGCCGCAAAATTTCCGCGGATGATGCGTGATTCGCAGGCCGGCCTCGATACGATGGGAATGGATGCACGATGGGAATGGATGCCCCTGGCGGCATGCTCCCGATTTCGTTAGGCTACACGATCTCCACGGACGCCGGCGCGGGGTGTGGGCGGGCGAATCGTCCGCGGTCGTCTCCGCGTACCCCACGTGGCAGCGTCGCCCTGCTCGCCCGTCCGGACCGCGTCGGCGCCGGTGGCCGCCGGCGCAGGGGGCTCGGACCAGATCGAGCTCTTCCGGCCCGTCGCATCCCCGATCCCCTCGGAGGTCGTGACACGCCGCGGGGAGAGAAAACACCGGTCTTGAATTTGCAAATTGTTTTCATCATTCCGCTTCCGCCGAGGAACCAAGGAGCCGAGGCCCGTCATGATGATTTATGTCGGAAATCTTGATTATGCAGTTACTTCAGACGAATTGCGGGCCTTGTTCGAGCCGTTCGGTGTGGTGACCATGGCCGATGTGCAGGTCAAGTCGCGCAGCGGCCAGTCGCGCGGGTTCGCCCTGGTCGAGATGCCGCGCGAGGAGGAGGCCAAGGCGGCGATCGCCGCGCTCCACGGCCAGGCGTTCCACGACCGGACGCTGACGGTCAACGAATCGCGACCCCGCCGCACGGTCCGCGACATGTACACCAGCGGCGGCTGGTACGGCGGCGGCATGGGCTGATCGTCGCACCGCCGCGTCGGGACCACCGCCGAGGCCCGGACGCAATTCCGAAAGACCGCGTGACGTCACGGGTTGCGGATCTGCATCGGCCCGCGTTAAGGTGGAGGGAAATCGGTCCCCTGCGCGCGACGCTGGCGGCGGCCGGCGCGGGGCGCCCCCGGCCCCGGGACGGGGGCCCAGTCGGGGTGGAATCAACACGATCGAACGCCCATGTCTAAACCCGAGCGCGAACGCAGCCTCGCCGTCTTCGTCGACCTGGAAAACCTCGCCATGGGGTTCCAGAGTCAGCGCAAGACAAGGTTCGACATCCAGAAGGTCCTGGAACGTCTCGTCGAGAAAGGCAAGCTCATCGTCAAGAAGGCCTACGCCGACTGGAACCGCTACCAGAACTACACCGCGCCGTTCCACGAGGCGGCCATCGAGCTGATCGAGATCCCCAAGCGGAGCCAGACCGGCAAGAACTCGGCCGACATCCGCCTGGTCGTCGACGCCATGGACCTGGCCTGGAGCAAGCCCCACGTCGACACGTTCGTGATCGTCTCGGGCGACTCCGACTTCTCGCCCCTGGTCTCCAAGCTCAAGGAGAATGGTAAGCACGTCATCGGCCTGGGCATGAAGGGCTCGACCTCGGAGCTGCTCCGCGACAACTGCGACGAGTTTATCTATTATGAAGATCTCGAGCGGCAGGAGCAGGACGAGCAGCAGCTGGCGACCGACCTCTACGCCGACATGCCCGAGCGGAAGCGCGAGGTCTACAGCCTGCTGATCGAGGCGTGCAACGCGCTCCGCCGCGAGAACCACGAGGTCCTCTACGCCTCGATGATCAAGGATACGATGAAGCGGAAGAAGCCGTCCTTCGACGAGACCTACTACGGCTACCGGAGCTTCACCCATCTGCTCGAAGAGGCCGACAACCTGGCGCTCATCGACATCGAGCGGAACCCCAAGAGCGGCACTTACGTGGTCACCCGCTTCGGCTATCAGGAACCTCCCAAGGAGCCCAAGGAGAAGAAGGAGGCGCCCGAGAAGGCACGTCCCAGGGCCGCCAGCTCCCACTAGGGCCGGTCCGGGAGGCGGACCGGCACGTGGCCCGTCTTTTCGTAAACCCTTCTCAACCTTCTGTTGAGTCGCGACCGGATCCCGGATCCTGGCACTGGAGATCAACTCTCATGGTGGACCACCCCGACGAATCTGGGCCGAATGAGCCGCGGCCCACGCCCCCCGAACGGGACGACGCCGACTTCTTCCAGGAAGTGACCGATGCTGACGAGCCCGCCCCGCCCGCCGCGTTCGCCGAGCACGCCGTGGCGACTCCCGGTGCATCGTCTCCTCGTAGCCAACCGGAACCGCCGCTGCCTCCTCCGCCCCCCGCGGCCGAGCCGAAGCACCCGGTCTTCCCGATCATCATGGGCCTGCTCTTCGTCGGCGCGCTCGTCGGCGCTGTCATTTACGCCCGCAAGGCCGAGACGGAGGCGGCGGCCAACGCACCGGCCCCGGTCACCTCGGCAGCTCCCGAGCCGTCGCCGATTGACGCCGTGACCGGAGAGGTCAAGTCGCTCCAAGGCAAGATCGTCGGCCTCGCGGCCCAGACCAAGGACCTCCAGGATCGCTTCGACAAGTTGCCTCAGCCCCAGCCCGCACTCGATCTGAAGCCCTTGCGAGCCCAGATCGACGAGCTGGCCAAGACCGCCTCGGAGGTCGCGCCATTGTCCAAGCAGGTCGGCGACCTCGACGGCCGGGTCGTCGCCATGGACAAGTCGCTCGCCGCGCTCCGCGCCGACATCATCGCACTTCAGGGCGACGCCAGGAAGACCGCCACCACGCCCCAGCCCGAGTCGACCAAGGACGAGTTGGCCAAGGCGGCGACC
>JAFANO010000435.1 GCA_019232645.1 Planctomycetaceae bacterium
GCCGTGGTAAGGGATCAGCGTCAAATCGATGGCCAGCCGCTGGCGGCGCTTGCGCAGCGCCTCGGGGAGATGCCCGGCCAAGGCGGCATTGAGCCGGCGTTGCAGCTCGGCGGAGTCGGGCAGTGTGGCCCAGAGTGCCTTCCGCGCCGTCTCGTCGGAGGGGGCCCTGTCGAGGCGCCCGCAGGCGTCGGACAGCGAGGTGATCCGGGCGGCGGCGGCCAGCAGCAGCGACCAGAGGACTTGGGCCGAGGTCTTCCTCTTGTAGTCCCTGAACTGGAGGTGCCGTTGCAGGTGCTCGGCGGCGAGGCGATGGACGTGGCTGCGGTTGAGGATACGATGGGGTGGGCGCATGGCTCCCTCCGGGTTGGGTTCCGTCACCAAAACCCATTCTCCGGGGTGGCCTTGCGCCCATCTACGTCATCCTCTCGAGTCAGCTGCCGTGCTTGGAACTACTGAGTCTGACTCGGTCTCTGTTCCGGAGAGAGGGGTCATGAACCTGCCCTTGTAACCGTTCACACCCCGAAAGCGGATGTTCCGTGTACAAGATCTGTCCGAGAAACAACGGGAATCATGGGACGAATTGCATTGAGGTGGTCGGTTTATCGAACGCTTCATGCTTCTACCTATTGACTCTGCCGCTCCGTCATCAACACTTTCTGAGATAAGCTGTTCAGTCATCATGGTCGTTGGAAGCGGAAAAGCCGGCAAGACCAGGAAGAGCTCAACTCGGCCTGTTCAGTGTACATCCGCTATCTGGGTGTGAACGGCTACCAAGGTAGAGGCCAATCCGTATGGAGAGGTGAACGATGGTCTGGTCTGGATCGCGTGCCGGTCTGGCTCTGGCCCGCTACTGGGTATTATTCCTCATGGTCATGGGCGGGGTGGCCATCGCCCCGGCCGTGGCCCAGCGGGCCCCGTCCGTCGCCCAGCAGCCTCCGGCGATCATCTACCAGGCCCCTCCCGACGGCACCTGGACGGCCGACGCGGTCCTCGACGATCGCCGGGTCGTCACCGACGGCAAGCTCGGCGCGGCCCAAGGTGTCGCGGTCCGCGATGGCAAGATCTACGCCTACGGCGACGTCTACAACACCGCGCCGCGCGTCGGCGTCATCCGCGAGTACGACCTGGACCTGAAGCCGACCGGGCGGGTCGTCTGGCTCCGGCGCGACGGCACGCCGCTGATCCTCCACCCCACCGGCCTGACCTGGGACCGCCGCTGGGGGACCTTCCTCGGCGACACCGTGCTCAAGAAGGCGGTGATCTTCCGGCTGGACTGGGAGCGGGCCTGGGAGGACGGCGACCTCGACCGCGCGGTGCTCGACGTGATCCCGGACGACGCGGCGATCAACGGCTGCCGGCCGATGTTCGTCCAACTGGATGGCCGCACGCTGCTCGCCACGGCCGACTACGGCGACGTCCGCCCGGAGCTCCGGCTCCTCGACCCGGAAGCCCTCTTGAAGGCCCGGCGCACCAGCGCCCCGGGCGTCGTCGTCCATCGCGTGCTCTGCGGGCCGTTCAACCAGAACCTCCACTGGGATGCCGAGGCGGGACGCCTGACCTGCGTGGAAAACGTGATCGAGGGGCGGGGCTGGCGGCTCGACACGCTCGACTTGGCCCGCGCCGTCGCCGATGGCCGCGCCGACGGCCCGGGCGTCCGAGTGCGTTCGTTCACGTTCATGCCCCACGACGAGCTGGAAGGATTCTGGCCGCTCGACAAGGAGCGGGCCCTGTTCGTGACCTCGGGGCGAAGTGAGAACATCCACGTGGGTGTCGTCCGGTCGGCCCGGCCGCGCCCCTCGCCCCCGGGCGCCCGTTAAGGGACGGCCGGGGACGCGGTGGACGCCGGGCAGGGACCAGTCGCTTCACATCGAGGACGTGGACGGCTTCGAGGTCATCCGCGCCCGGGAGGGCTGCCGGGACAGGGCGACGTCGCCCTAATCGATAGGAGTGGCGCTGGTTGAGGGGAGACATGACTCGGTCCCCGAGGAAGTCGGCGAGACCGATACGGCGACGCCTCACCGGCGGGAGGCTCGTCCGGAAGTCAATGGAGCATCCCGCTTCGCTCGCCCTCTATCACCCCTGGACGGCACGTGGCGTTGGGATCGACCTTGGGGCCGTCGAGATGATAAGGTGAGTCACATGGGGGATGTCCCAGGGTAAAGATGCCGAGAAGCGACCCCACGGCCACCGCCGGTGGCTTTTCGACCCAGCGTCCAAGGTTAGCGGGTTCCCTCCAGACCGCTGTCCAACTCAGGCCAGCTTGCAGTGGCCCGCCCTGACGGTCGCCAGCCAGGAATTCTCGAGACGCCTCGCGGGGACGTTGATCGTAAGGCTCATGTGCCCAGATTGGTGAAATCTCGTAGGGTCCGCTGTGCGGACCGTCCCAACACGACTCACAACACCTTGATTTCCAGGATTTTCCGTCAAGGTCCGCACAGCGGACCCTACAAAAGAGGTGTTCCACCACCACACCGGGCACATGAGCCGATCATTTTACGAGCCCGACGTTTCGGGGGCTCAACCGCGGATGATCACTTGATGTCAAAGAGCTGGGAGTGCCTCGAAGAGCCGGTGCTCCAGGGGGAGATGATCCCAGAATTTCTGGTTCGTTGCAACCGTTGGAAGGTCGGACTTTCTTCCCCATGCATGAAGGCAGGGGCATCTCGGCCGCACAATCGGTGAGTTCAGCGATGAACGAGTCGGATCCTCGACCGACATCGGCTCCGAGAAAATCAGGGGGGCCAGATGAACCAGCCCTGCGGTTTTGGCGTCTCTGGCGCCAAGGACAGCGTCCCGACGTCCGCGAGTTCCTCGCGGAGGCCGGGATCGTCGATCCGGTCCAGGTCGTCGAGGTGCTCAAGGTCGACCAGCGGGAACGCTGGATGATCGGCCAGCGGATCCCGGTCGAAGCCTACCTGGAGGAACGGCCCTCCCTGCGGGAGAACGCCGAGACACTTCTCGACCTGGTCTACGGTGAAATGCTCCTGCGCGATGAGATGGGCGAAGAATCGTCGCTCGAGGACGCCATGCGGCGCTTTCCGGAACTGGCGGAGGACTTGAAGTCGCGGGTCGACCTGTTCAAGACGAAAATCACCAAGCCGACCGACACCGTGGCGACGCGGGTCGGTACCGCGACGACGCATCTCGACATTGCCGCGACGCATGCGGACACCGGCCCGACGACTGGGCCCCGGGCCTACGTAGGCCCCGCCGCTCCGGCGCGTGACCCGACGTGGCCGATGGTGGACAACTACGAGATCCATGGCGTGCTCGGTCACGGGGGGATGGGTGTCGTCTACCGCGCTTACGACCGCAAGCGCGGGACCATGGTCGCGCTGAAGACCGTGATCGGTGCCAACCCGACGGCGCTCTATCACTTCAAGCAGGAGTTCCGCACCCTCCTCGACCTCTCCCACCCGAACCTGGTGAACCTCTACGAGCTGATCTCGGACGGGCAGAACTGGTTCTTCACGATGGAGCTGATCGACGGGGTCAACTTCCAGGAGTACGTGCGATCCGGGTTCGCACGTCCCCACGAGGATCTGATCGGGGATGCCGGGCCGGACGTTCACCCCTCCCGAGTGCCGGGCGAGCGGGATCCCGCCGGGCGTGGGGGGCTCGGGATACCGTCGTCGGCTCCGGCCCTCGACCCGAGGCCGGCCGCCGCGACGGCCGTGCAGCGGGAGCGGCTGCGCGAGGTGCTCCGGCAGCTCTCCCGGGGGCTGGTGGCGCTGCACGCCGCGGAGAAGCTGCACCGCGACATCAAGCCGACCAACGTGATGGTGACGCGGCAGGGCCGGGTCGTGCTCCTGGATTTCGGCCTCGCGGTCGAGCTCGAGCACGGCGAGCGCGACCCGAGCACCGAGGGGAGCGTCGTCGGCACGGTCTCCTACATGGCCCCCGAGCAGGCGGCCAGCATGACCGTCTCGCCGGCGAGCGACTGGTACAGCGTCGGGGTCATGCTCTTCGAGGCGTTGACGGGCCGGCTCCCCTTCACCGGCAAGCCGCTGAAGGTCCTGATGGACAAGCAGATGTACGACCCGCCGGCGCCGAGGACGCTCGTCCCCGACGTCCCCGAGGACCTCGACGCGCTCTGCGTCGAGCTGCTCCGCCGCGAACCCGAGGCGCGGCCCTCGGGGCGGGACGTGCTCCGACGCCTCGGCGATGCGACGACGGAGCCCGGGTCTCAACTGTCGCGCCTCTCCTCGCGGGAATCCTCGCCGCTGATCGGTCGCGAACGGCACCGCGCGGTGCTGGCCGACGCCTACGCGGCCATGACGCGCGGCCGGACGGTCCTGATCTGCGTGCACGGGCGGTCGGGGGCGGGCAAGAGCCTCCTGGTCCAACGCTACCTCGACGACCTCGGCAAGCGCGAGGAGGCCGTCGTGCTGTCCGGGCGGTGCTACGAGCGGGAGACGGTCCCCTACAAGGCGCTCGACAGCCTGGTCGACGCGCTGAGCCGCTACCTCCGGCACCTGCCGGTGCTCGAGGCGCGGGCGCTGCTGCCGCGCGACATCCAGCCGCTGGCGCGCATCTTCCCGGTGCTGAGGCGCGTCGAGGCGGTGAGCGAGATCCCCCGCCGCGCCCAGGAGATCCCCGATCCCCAGGAACTCCGCCGGCGCGCGTTCACGGCGCTGCGCGACCTCCTGGCGCGGCTGGGGGATCGCCAGCCACTGGTCCTGGCCCTCGATGACCTCCAGTGGGGCGACGTCGATAGCGCGGCGCTGCTCTCGGAGCTGCTCCGTCCCCCCGACCCCCCCGTCCTGCTCCTGATCGCCTGCTACCGGGTCGAGGACGTGGAGACGAGCCCATTCTTGAGTGTGCTGCTGAAGCCGAAGGGGCTGATCGACGCAAGCCTCGACCGCCGCGAGCTGTCCGTCGAGGCGCTCTCGCCGGCCGAGTCGCGCGACCTGGCGCTGGCGCTGCTCGACCGCGGCGATCCCGGCGCGGCGACGCAGGCCGAGGCGATCGCGCGCGAGTCGGGGGGCAACCCGTTCTTCATCGCCGAGCTGGTCCGGTCGCTCCAGGCGGGCGCCGGGGCGTCCGAGCGCCCGGCGTCGGGCGCCGCGATCACGCTCGACGAGGTCCTCTGGGACCGGATCCTCCGGCTCCCCGACGAGGCGCGGCGGCTCCTGGAGGTCGTCGCGGTCTCCGGCCGGCCCGTCCGCCAGTCCGAGGCCTGCCAGAGTGCCGAGCTGGCCGGCGACGAGCGCGCGGCGCTGGCGTTGCTGCGCTCGGCTCGGCTGGTCCGGGGGACGGGGCCGGCCGAGGGTGGGGCGATCGAGACCTATCACGACCGGATCCGCGAGACCGTCGTGGCGCACCTGGCGCCGGACCTCTTGCAGACGCTCCATCACCGGCTCGGGCTGGCCCTGGAGGCGTCGGGGCAGGCCGATCCCGAGGACCTGGGCACCCACTTCCTCGCGGCCGACGAGCCGGAGAAGGCGGGCGAGTACTTCGCCAGGGCGGCCGACCAGGCCGCCGAGGCGCTGGCGTTCGACCGCGCCGTCAAGCTCTACCGCCTCGCGCTCGAGCTCCGGCCGCGCCCGGGCGTCGAGGACCGCTCGCTCCGGAGGAAGCTCGGCGATGCGCTGGCCAACGCCGGTCGCGGGGCCGAGGCCGCACGCGAGTACCTGACGGCCGCCGCGGGGGCCACCGTCGCCGAAGCGTTCGAGCTCCGACGCCGCGCCGCGATGCAATACCTGATCAGCGGACACATCGACGAAGGGCTGGCGGCG
This sequence comes from Planctomycetaceae bacterium, assembly GCA_019232645.1. Lineage (GTDB taxonomy): Bacteria > Planctomycetota > Planctomycetia > Isosphaerales > Isosphaeraceae > JAFANO01. Next base: position 5,739 of record JAFANO010000435.1, read on the forward strand.
CTCCGGTCCGTGCTCGAGGCCGTGGGGATGACCCTGCCGCCGACGCCCCGCCGCGCGCTCGTCTCGCTCCTGCTCCGCCGGGCCTTGCTCCGGCTCCGTGGCCTGGGTTTCCGGCCGCGCGACACCTCCGAGGTCGCCCCGGCGGACCTGACCCGCATCGACGTCTGCTGGTCGGCGATCGCCGGCTTGAGCGTCGTCGACACGATCCGGGGCGCCGACTTCCAGGCGCGCTGCCTGATCCTGGCGCTGCGCGCCGGCGAGCCGTTCCGGATCTCCCGGGCCCTGGCGATGGAGGCCGCACACGCCGCGTCGGTCGGCGGGCCGAACCGCCGGCACACGCTCAGGCTCCTCGACCTCGCCCAGGAGATGGCCGAGCGCGACGCCCTGCCCTACGCGCTCGGGATGGTGACCGGGGCGCGGGGGACCGCCGACTACCTCGTCGGGCTCTGGAAGTCCGCCCGCCGGTACTGCGAGCAGGCCGAGGCGATCTTCCGCGACCGTTGCACGGGCGTCGCCTGGGAGCTCGACACCGTCCATGCGTTCGGGCTCTGGGCGCTGTCGCACCTGGGGGAGACGGCCGAGCTGAGCCGGCGCTGGCCGCTCCTGCTCAAGGAGGCCCGCGAGCGCGGCGACCTCTACGCGGTCATGAACCTGAGCACCTACCTGATGTCGATCGTCCGGCTCGCGGCGGGCGCGCCCGACGAGGCCCGCGACGAGCTGCGCCGGACGATGGCGAAATGGTCGCAGGAGGGTTATCACGTCCAGCACAACGACGCGCTGTGGGGGGCATTGATGGTCGAGCTGTACCGGGGCGACGGCCTCGCGGCCTGGGACCTCCTGGAACGGTCCTGGCCCGCGCTGTCGCGGTCGATGCTGCTCCGGGTCCAGTTCATCCGGATCTCGATGTGGTCGCTCCGGGGCCGGAGCGCCCTCGCGGCGGCGTCGACCGCGGCCGACCCCCGGCCATACCTGCGCCAGGCGGGGCGAGACGCCCGCCGGCTCGAACGCGAGCGGTTGCCCTACGCCGAGGCGAGCGCCGCGCTGATCCGGGCGGGCCTGCTCGCGGCCCGGGGCGACCTCGCGGGCGCCGCCACCCGGCTGGCCGACGCGGCGGACCGCTTCGACGCCGCGGACATGCGCCTCTGCGCCCAGGCGGCCCGCCGCCGCCTCGGTCTCTTGCTCGGCGGCGACGAGGGCCGCGACCTGGTCACCCGGGCCGACGCCTGGATGGCCGGCGAGAAGATCCTTGACCCCGTCCGCATGACCGCCGTTTACGCCCCCGAATTCCCGAGGCCCGGCTGATGGCGAGCCTCGGCCGTCACGTTGACCGCCGCGATGACGCGCGTGGGCGTGTCCCCGCCGGCGCGAGGGCCGGACGCGAGGGTCCTACCGGCCCCGGGGCAAGGTCCTCGGTCATTTCAATCCGCCAGGCTTGAGCTTGCTCTGGTAGGTCCGCTCGCCCGGCCCGATGTAGATCTGGCGGGGCCGCGCGATCTTCTGTTCCTTGTCGAGGAGCATCTCTTCCCATTGCGCCAGCCAGCCCGCCGTCCGGGCCACGGCGAAGAGCACGGTGAAGAAGTCGACCGGGAACGCCATCGAGCGGTAGATCAGCCCGGTGTAGAAATCGACGTTCGGGTAGAGCTTGCGCGAGATGAAGTAGTCGTCCGACAGCGCGATCCGCTCCAGCTCCAGCGCGATCTCCAGGTCCTTGTCGATCCCGACGACCTGGAAGACCTCATCGGCCAGGCGCTTGACGATCTTGGCGCGGGGGTCGTAACTCTTGTAGACGCGGTGGCCGAATCCCATCAGGCGCTGGCCCTTGCCCCCCTTGACCCCGGCGATGAAGTCGGGGATGTTCCGGGGATGGTTGATCACCTCGATCATCCGGAGTACCTGCTCGTTGGCCCCGCCGTGGAGCGGGCCATACAGCGCCACGATCCCGGCGGCGACCGCCGAGAACGGATCGACGTGCGACGAGCCGACGGCGCGGACGGCGTTGGTCGAGCAGTTCTGCTCGTGGTCGGCGTGCAGGATGAACAGCACCTCCAGCGCCTTGACGAAGAGCGGGTTCGCTTCGTACTTCGGCTCCGACATCCGCGCGACCATCGAGAGGAAGTTCTCGACGTAGGAGAGGCGGTTATCCGGATAGATGAAGGGCAGGCCCTTGATGTGCCGGTAGGCGAACGCGGCGAGCGTCGGCACCTTGGCCAGCAGGCGGATGATCGAGAGGTTCCGTTCCTGGGGGTCGTGGATATCGCTCGCCTGGGGGTAGAATGACGACAGCGCCGCGACTGTCCCGCAGAGCATCGACATCGGGTGGGCGTCATAGCGGAATCCCTGCATGAACGTGCGGACATTCTCGTGGACATAGGTATGGTAAGAGATATCATGCACCCACTTGTCATACTCCTGCTTGGTCGGCAGCTCGCCCTTGCGTAAGAGCCAGGCCACCTCCAGGAAGGTCGCCCCCTCGGCCAATTGCTCGATCGGATAGCCGCGGTAGCGGAGGATCCCGCGGTCGCCGTCGATGTACGTGATGGCGCTCTTACACGAGGCGGTGTTCATGAAGGCGGGGTCGTAGACCATCAGCCCGAAGTCCTCCGAATCGACCTTAATTTGCCGCAGGTCCATCCCCCGGATCGTCTCATCCCCCACCACCCCCGCCTCGAAGATCGGCGCGGCATACGTCTTGCCGGTGCGTGTGTCCCGGATCTCGAGCGATCCCGACCCGCCCAGCGGCGCGTGACCGCCCCCGACTTCCGCCCTCACCTTGTCGCTCATGGTAGGTCTTCCCCATCGTCGTCCCTGGAAGCCGCGGCCGGTACGCCGGCGACTGACCTTAATGATACCGCGAATTCTTTCACACGCAGCGCCACATACGGGGTAAAGGCACACCCCTCGGGTCACGGTGCGGACGGAGAGGAACGAGGAAAAATATTGATACAAAAATATGTAACAGATTTTTAATTAAAAAAATTATTATAATACTTTTTTGTGAGTCGCCGGGCGGCTGCTTTCCTCCAGGGAATTGCGTCGGCTCTCCCTCGGCTGGCCTGGGCTGGGCCGCGGACGTCTCATCGCCCGGCTGCTCTTCGTCTGAAAATAGCGGCCACTCCATGCGCGCATGCGCTTTCCTTCCCCCACTTCATGGGTTCAGGGTGCCGCGCGGCGGCACGGCGACTCCTTGGCATCTCGGATGAAGGTCGGATCGGACGCGGCGAGCATGTGACCGCCCGATCCGGCGCGGATCGCGCGCTGCTCACCCAATCCTGGACGGGAATGCCCCTCATGCGCCCGACGTCGGCGCGCATAGGTCGAGGGCGGGGTCCTCGGGCGTCGGCCCTCGAATTTCGGGGAGGAGACGCCGAGCGACCCTCGAAGAGGATCATCATCGCCGCCGGGTGTCGGTGTCACGCGATTGTGCACCGGACGCTCTCTTGCAAGAATAGCCGAACGAACAGCGCGCCCAACCCCGGCAGCTTGAGAGCAACGGGCGTGCGCGACTCTCCAACCATCCCAAACCATGTCGGGGTTCGATCGGTCGATCTCGGGTAATCGGACGTCATCATGATCCAGGTAGAGCGATTGTCCAAGCGTTACGGCTCGATCAAGGCCGTCGACCGACTGACCTTCGCGGTAGGCCGGGGGGAGATCGTCGGGCTCCTCGGCCCCAACGGCGCGGGCAAGACGACGACGATGCGGATGCTGACGACGTTCCTGCCCCCGACGAGCGGCCGCGCCGTGCTCTCCGGGCATGACGTCCTCGACGAGTCGCTGGAGGTCCGCCGCAAGGTCGGGTATCTCCCCGAGAATGTGCCGCTCTATCACGAGATGCGGGTCCGCGAATACCTGACGTTCCGCGCCAAGCTGAAAGACGTCCCCCGCCCCCGACGCCGCGCGGAGATTGCACGGGTGATCGCGCGGTGCCAACTCGGCGAGGTCGAGGACCGCATCCTGGGTCAGCTCTCCAAGGGCTATCGCCAGCGGGTCGGCCTGGCCGAGGCGATGGTGCGCGACCCCGACATCCTGATCCTCGACGAGCCGACCGCCGGGCTCGACCCGCTCCAGATCCGGGAGGTCCGGGCCCTGATCCGCGAGCTCGGCGACCGCCACACGATCCTGCTCTCGACGCACGTCATGACGGAGGTCGAGGCCGTCTGCGGGCGGGTCATCATCATCGCTCAGGGGCGGATCGCGCTCGACGACCGGCTCGACCGGCTCCAGGCCGAGAACGCCATCGCTGTCGAGGCGCGCGGGCCCGCCGAGGCGATCCGAGCGGTCCTGGAGAAGGTCCCGGGGACCGAGAAGGTGATCCTGACCGGTCGCGACGGCGACCACGCGGCCTTCAAGGTCCAGGCCCGAGGTGGCGCAGACCTCCGCGAGGAGTTGGCCACCCGGCTCTTCCAGAACGGCTGGCCGGTCCGGCGGCTCGACCTGAAGCGGACGACCCTGGAGGATCGCTTCATCCAGGCCGTCGCCCAGGAGGAACTCGCCGCCGATGCGGAGGCCGCGTGACGATGCGACACATCCCCGCCCTGTTCCGGCGCGAGCTCGCGGCCTATTTCCTCGGCCCGATGGCGTTCCTGATCCTTCTCGCCTTCCAGATCATCGCGTTCCTGAACTTCTGGGAGCTGGTCGACCTGCTGAGCCGGCCGCAACGCTCGCTCTCCGCGTTGACCGACCCGATGAACAGCTACATCTCGGGCAGCACGCCCTTCTGGGTCGCGATGCTCGTCGCGATCCCGGCCCTGACGATGCGGCTGGTCGCCGAGGAACGACGCTCGGGGACGATCGAGACCCTGCTGACCGTGCCCGTGACCGAGGCCGAGGTCGTCGTGGCGAAATGGCTCGCGGGGCTGGTGATGTACCTGGTCCTCCTCCTGCCGTTCGCGATCTATCTGCCGTTCCTCTACCATCAGGCGCGGTTCCATTTCGACCTCGGGCCGGTCATCTCGCTGGGCATCGGGCTGACGACCGCAGGGATGATGTTCGTCTCGATCGGCCTGTTCTTCAGTGCGACGACGCGGAACCAGATCGTCGCGGCGATCTGGACGTTCGCGATCCTGTTCCTGCTCGTGGTCCTGACGCTCCTGGTCTACTACTACGCCGCGGAGCGGCAGGCGGGCTGGGCGGAGGCGGCCCGCTTCGTGGCCGTGCTCTTCCAGATGCAAAGCTTCGCCGCGGGCCAGCTCGACCTCAGGGTCCTGACGCTTCACCTGTCGGTCACGGCCTTCATGTTGTACCTGACGGTCAAAGTCCTCCAATTGCAACGCTCACGCGAATAGTTCAATCAAGAGATGTGTGGGGCATGGCACGCTCCCAGAGGGAGGCACGCGAAGGTGTTCCCAACGCTCTCCTCGTCGAGTCGCTCTTGAGAAGGTCCGGGGTCGATGAACGCGCGTCTTTCCAGCTTCCTGTCGCGGACCGAATTCTGGGTCGTGGCCCTGGGCCTGGCGGCGTTCCTGGTCCTCCATTGGATCCTCCGCGGGGCCCCGCTTGGCCAGTCGGCCGAGGAGGAGGCCGATGAGGCCCCCGCCCCGGGCTACCGCGACCGCGTGGTCGCGGCGGTGGTCCTCGGCCTGCTCCTGGTCCTAGCCGGGGCCTACGTCGCCGTGACCCGGAGCGTGCCCTGGTCGCTGCCGCCGTTCGCCCTGGGCTTCGGGATCGTGATGACCCTGATCGCGATCAACCAACGTCACCGGCACGCCAGCCCCGTCTTGCGGAGGACCGTCGAGCTCTCCCATGCGGCACTGACGGCCACGCTCGTCGCGGGCGTCCTGATCGTGATCAACGTGCTGGCCTTCCGCCACGGCGGCCGCCCGCTCGACCTGACCCGCGAGCGAAGCTTCACGCTCGAGTCGCTGAGCCTCAACCAGGTCAGGTCGCTCGACCGCCCCGTGACCTTCACCGTCCTCTTCGGAGGCGGTCCGCTCGCCGGCGCCGAGCGGGCCCGCGTCGCCGAACTCCTCGAGCTCTACCGGGCCGCCAACCCCCGGATGATCCGGGTCGAATCGATCAACCCGTTCACGGAGCTCGAGAAGACCGAGGCGCTCGCCAGGCGCGTGCCCGACATCCCGATCCCGCCCGACGGCGGGATCCTGATCGACTACGGCGAGGGCGAGACCGTCCAGCACGCGCTGGTCCGCAATCGCGACCTGTTCGCGATGCCCCGGCCCAATGGAGCGAGCACCGACTTCAACTCGACGTTCCGCGGCGAGGACGCCGTCACCGCGGCGCTGATCGGGCTCCGCGAGGAGAAGAAGCCGAAAGTCGCCTTCTCGACCGGCCACGGCGAGCCCTCGGTCAACGATCAAGATTACCGGCGACCGGGCATCGCGACCTGGAAAACGAGGCTCGGCGCGATCGGGGCCGAAGTGGTCGAGCTGAGCCTGCTGAGTCAGGACGTGCCCGGCGACACGGCGCTGCTGGTCATCGTCGCTCCCAAGACCCCGTTCAAGCCCGACGAGATCGCCAGGCTCCGAAGCTTTTCGGACCGGGGCGGGCCTATCCTGGCCCTGGTCGGCAGCGCCGAACGGTCGGGGCTCGGCGATTTCCTCCGGTCTTATGACGTCGAGATCGGCGGGGGGAGCCTCGTCGATCCCCTGCTGAACTACCAGGGTTCGCCGAAACTGGTCTTCGTGCCGATCCGAGGCCCGTTGCACCATCCGATCATCGATCCCCTGGTCGCCCGCGCCGTGCTGGTGCCCAACGCGGCTCCCTTGCAGATCCTCTCCGGCGGGTCGGGCACGCCGACCAAGCCGTCGCTGGTCGCGACCCCGATCCTCCGGAGTGGGAGCGACTCGTGGGCCGAAACCGAGCGGAACGTCGAGCGGACCGTCGGGAAGGACCAGCCGGGGCCGCTGACCATCGGCGTCGCGGTGGCCGACCGCCCCAAACCCGGGGAGGTCAAAGAGGGCACGCCAAGGCTCGTGCTCGTCTCCAGCGACTCGATGGCCGACAACGTCCTGCTCCAGATCGAGCCGACGAACCTCGATTTCCTGATGAACGCCGTCGGCTGGCTCCGGAGCCGCCCCGAACAGAGCGGGATCAGGCCCAAGGAGCATCAGGCCCTGATGCTCGCCGCCGACCCGATCCTGCGGTTCCGCCTGATCATGGTGCCGACCGTCATCGCCATCCTGCTGATCCTCGGCCTCGGCGCCACCACCTACGCGGCCCGTCGCGAATGAGGGATCTCCCTGGAAGAGGAGGACGGCGACGATGGACGAGGTCCGACCCCACCGCACCCGATCCGGTCCCCCGCGATGAAGAGACACCACGCCACCTTCGTGCTGCTGAGCCTGTTCTTCACGGGATTGCTCGTCCTTTGGTGGACCGACTATGCGGGCTACAAGAACAGCGACGAGGTCCGCGTGCGGCAGGAACGGATCTTGCCCGCCCTGATGGACGTCAAGCCGGGAGAGATCCGCCGGGTGGAGATCTCCCGCACGCAGGAGGGCGACCGGATCGCCTTCGAACGCCGCGACGGCCGCTGGCAGATGGTCAAGCCCGTCGACGCGGGGGCCGATCCGATGCGGATCGAGGCCCTGATCCGCAACCTCATGAACTTGCGCAAGTCGCCCGACGCCGGGACGATCCGGGAATCGCCGTCGCGCTTCGGCCTCGCCCCGCCCGCCGAGGTCGTCCGCCTGTACGGGGCGGGGAACGATCCCGTGGCCGCCCTCGAGTTCGGCAAGGTCGTGCGCGAGCGGCGCTACTGCCGGCCTTCGGGGCGCGAGGGCATCGAGGTCGTCGATGCGAGGCTCTTCCAGGAGCTCGACGCCCCCGCGAACGACTGGCGCGACAAGACGGTCTTCAGCCTTTCCTCGTTCCAGGTCACCGGGCTGACCGTCACGAGGCCCGGCCACCCCGAACTGCGGATCGGCCGCGAGGAGGGCCATTGGAAGCTGATGCGTCCCCTCGACGCGCCGGCAGACGACGAGAAGGTCGAGGGGGTGGTCGCCGAGCTGGTCGCGCTCCGCGTCGCCGAAGGCGATCACGGCTTCGTTGCCGATGACGTCAAGGACTTCGTCCCCTACGGCCTCGACGACACGTCCGCGATGAAGATCGAGCTCGTGCCCAACACCAGGCCGACGAAGCCGCAATTGCTCTTCGTCGGCAAGGACGCGCCGGTCATCGATGACCGGCACTACGCCTACGCGCGTCGGGCCGACCAGGACGACGTGATCTTGATCGACCTCAAGGACCAGCGTGACCTGGGCACCCGGCCCAACGCGCTCCGGGGCCAGAGGGTCGCCGACATCAACCCTCGCCGGGTCGAGTCGATCCGGATCGAGCAGCCCGGCCGGGTCTTCGAGCTGACCCGCACGCCGACCGGCTGGAAGCTCGTCCAGCCCACGGAGGGCAAGGCCGACACCGCGTCGGTCCAGGCCCTGGTGCTCCGCCTGGGCGAGCTCCGGGCCAGCGAGTTCCTCGAACCCGAGGCGGTCGTCCAGCCCGACCTCGAGCCCCCGCTGATGACCCTGGAGGTCAAGCAGGCCACCGGGCCCAAGGACAAGGTCGTGACACGGTTGCAGCTCGGCCGCCACGATGCGCTGCGGAAGACGGTCTATGCGCGGATCGAGGGGGATCCGACCCGCGCCATCCTGGCCATCCCCGACAATTTCCTCGAGGTCTTACCGAAGGACGCGTTCGCCTTCCGTGACCGCTCGGTCGCGTCACTGAGCCCCGCGCAAGTCTCCCGGCTGACCATCACCCGCGGCGGCAGGACGGTGGTCCTTGCCGTCGCCGGATCCTCAGACCAGCCCAACCACTGGCGGATGCTGGGACCGGTCGAGGCACCGACGAACGACGAGGCGGTTACCTCGGCGTTGACGCTCCTGTCCGACCTCCGCGCCGAGTCCTTCATCTCGGACGCGCCCGGAGAGGCGAAGGCCTTCGGCCTCGACGCGCCGACGCTGAGCGTGTCCTGGACGACCGAGCCCGACTCGGCGGCACCCAAGACAGCCCAGACGGCGCCCAAGACGACGACCCTCCGGGTCGGGTCGAAGGACCCCAGGACGGGGTCGTTCTTCGCGAGCCTCACCGGCCAACCGCTGATCTTCACCTTGAAGCCCTCGACCCTCCTCCCCTTCGAGGCCGAGTTCCACACGCCCCGAGTCCTCTCGTTCCCCGCCGGGAAGGCGGAACGCCTGGTCCTCCGATGGCCGGGCCGGAGGCTCTCCTTCGTCCCTCAGCCCGGGGTGCGGGGCGGCCCGACGAAGTGGCGGCCGGAGCCGGGCATCGATATCTCGGGGTTCGACCTCTCGCGCCTCGATCCGCTGGTTTCCGACCTCTCCCGTCTGAAGACCCAGCGATTCGATCAATACGACGGGGCTTTCCCGGCCGAGTCGGGCCTGTCGTCGCCCCGGCTGGCGATCGAGGTCGACCTGAGCGGCCAGGCGCCCCGTGAGCTCCGCGTGGGAAACACCCGGACCGACGGCACCCTGTTCGCGACTACCGCGACCGGCTCGTCGGGGCCGGTCTTCTTCCTCGCCGGGCCGGCGTGGACCAGCCTGGTCGACGCCTTCTCCCGGGGCGGCGAGCTCCCGACCGACGTCTTCGCGCCCGGGTCCTGATCCCGAGCGACGGGTCCAGACTCGTCGCGTGATCACGCGGCGACCGTCACCGAAGAACAGTGGTCGGCTTGGCGACGGCGGGGACCTTGCCTTACAATAGTCTGTTGACCAGTCGACCACCGGCTCTGGAGAGTCCTCGTGCTGCGGATCGTGACCTATCCTCATCCCGCGCTTCGGTATGAGTCGCGTCCCCTCGCCCGAATCGACGGCGAATTGCGGGCGAAGGTCCGCGCCATGTTCGAGTTGATGTACGAGGCTCGCGGCATCGGCCTGGCGGCCAACCAGGTCGCCCTGCCCTATCGCTTCTTCATCCTCAACCTGACGGCCGATCCCGAGCAGAAGGACCAGGAGAGGGTCTTCATCAACCCCGAGATCGGGAAACGGTATTCCTCGATCGAGGACGAAGAGGGCTGCCTGAGCCTCCCGGGCCTCTATGCCAAGGTCCGTCGTGCCCGTAAGATCAAGGTCCGGGCCTTCGACCTCGAGGGGAACCCCGTCGAGGTCGACGCCGAGGACCTCCTGAGCCGCGCCATCCAGCACGAGACCGACCACCTCTCGGGACGGCTCTTCATCGACTACCTCGGGCCACCGGCACGGAACGCCGTCGCCGCCAAGCTCCGCGAGTTCGAGACGAAGTTCCGCGAGGCACAGGCCGCTGGCGAATTTCCCGACGACGACGAGATCAAGCGGCAGCTCGACGGCTTGTGAGGACGGACCACTCTCATGCCCCCGCCGATCCGGATCGTGATGCTCGGCACGGGCGACTTCGCGTTGCCGACCTTCCTCCACCTCTGCGAGACCGGTCATCAGGTGGTCGGATTGATCACGCAGCCGGACCGCCCCCAGGGCCGGAAGCAGGAACTCATCCCGAGCCGGATCAAGGTCGAGGCCCAGCGGCTCGGCATCCCCATCGAGCAGCCCGAGGACGTGAACGCGCCCGAGTCGCTCGACCGGGTGTGCGGCCTGGCCCCCGACCTCCTGGTCACGGCGGCCTACGGCCAGATTCTGTCCGCCGGCCTCCTGGCGATCCCCCGATGGGGCGGGATCAACTTGCACGGTTCCATCTTGCCCGCCTATCGCGGTGCCTCGCCGGTGGCCCGGGCGATCCAGAACGGCGACCTCGAGACCGGCGTGACCATCATCCGGATGACCCCCAAGATCGATGCCGGCGGGATCATCGCCGTCGCCCGGACGCCCATCGGCCCCGACGAGACCGCCGGAGAGCTGGAGGGACGACTCGCCGCGCTGGGCGCCCCGCTAGTCGCCGAGGCCATCGCCTCGCTCATCGCGGGTAGCGCCCAGGTTCTCCCGCAGGAGAAGGCCAAGGTCACGAAGGCGCCGAAGCTCCGTAAGGAGGACGGGCTGATCGACTGGTCGAAACCCGCCCGGGCGGTCCATGACCACGTCCGCGCGATGCAGCCCTGGCCGACCGCCTTCACATTCTGGTACCGCCGTGAAGAGCCGTCCCGGGTACCGCTCCGCCTGATCGTCTCCAAGACCGCCGTCGTCGACGGTCGGGGGGCACCGGGCGAGGTCATCGCGTCCGAGGCCGACCGCCTGATCGTCGCCGCTGGACAGGGCGCGGTCCGGCTGATCACGATCCAGCCGCCCGGGAAGAAGCCGATGTCGGTCGTCGATTTCCTTCATGGCCATCGCGTCGCCACCGGGGACTGGATGGGTGGCCCGGGATCGTCAGAAGCGTTGGGCGGATAGGGTTCACTTCCGAGCGGAATGGGCCAGGCCCTCGTCTCCATCTCGACGGGGTGTCAAGGAACGATAAGGTTCAAGGGTCCGGCTGATCCTCGATTGCCGGAGTAGGGATGGGATCCGCCCCGGGAATCGTCGGCCGGATGAGTCGGGATGAGTGGGGCGAGCCGTTTCCAAGGATTATCTGTCCAAGGATTGTCTGGGTTGATACAATCCATCAACTCGAACTCCAGAAAAACGAGTGGACCGTCCCGAAGATCCAGGTTGTCTTCCGATGTCTGATCGAACGGAAACGCGGAAAAAGCTCTACATCGAGACGGTCGGTTGCCAGATGAACATGCTCGACAGCGAGCTGGTCGTCGGGTCGCTCCGGAACGAGGGCTACGAGCTGACCGACGACATCACCCAGGCCGACGCGATCCTCTATAACACCTGCTCGGTCCGGCAGCACGCCGAGGACAAGATCTATAGTGCCCTGGGCCGGATCCGGCGGCTCAAGCGGCACAAGCCCGACCTCGCCATCGGCGTCCTGGGGTGCATGGCGCAGAAGGACCAGGACCAGATCCTCCGGCGCGCCCCGCACGTGGATGTCATCGTCGGGCCCGGCCAGCTCGCGAAGGTCCCCGAGTTGCTCGCCCGGGCCAAGGCGGAGAACGCGCCCCAGATGGCCGTCAGCCTGCCCCGGACGGCCGGCAGCCGCGAGTCCGTCACCGCGAGCTTCGCCGAGTACGACCCGCTCCGCGAGCCCGAGATGCGTCCCTCGCCGTTCCAGGCGTTCGTCCGGGTCATGATGGGGTGCGACAAATTCTGTACCTACTGTATCGTCCCCTCCGTCCGGGGGCCCGAGCAGAGCCGCCCGCCCGCCGTGATCCTCGAGGAGGCCCGGCTGCTCGTCGACCAGGGGGTCAAGGAAATCACGCTGATCGGCCAGACCGTCAACAGCTACAAGTACCCCGAGGCCCCCGGACGGACCGCCCGCCTCTCCGACCTCCTGCTCCGCCTCCACGGCATCGACGGCCTCGAGCGGATCAAGTTCGTCACCAACTTCCCCAACGACATGACCGACGACCTCCTCGAGGCCGTCCGCGACCTGCCCAGGGTCTCTCGCTACCTCCACGTCCCCGCGCAGAGCGGCTGCGACGAGGTCCTCAAGC
>JAFANO010000475.1 GCA_019232645.1 Planctomycetaceae bacterium
GCGACTATTTATTCGCCTATCCAAAATGCGTTTCATCGGGCCGGGGTGCGGCCGCCGAGAATCGGGTAGCCGCGCACGTAGACCCAGTCGTCCTTCTTGGCCGGAATGTGGCATGGCAAACAATCGGTCTTGTAGTCAGTCGCCACGTTGCGCGCGGGCTCATTCGCCTTGAACAGGGCCCAGCCCCAGCCGTCGCCCCACAGGTCATTGCCGGGGAACCGCCCCTTGGAATCCTTGATCATCACGAACCAGAGCTTGTTGTCGGTGGACCAACTGGATTGGCCTGTAGTGAGCTTGTCCGAACTCACTTTGGTGATTTCCTTCACGAGCACCGCCCCGTCGGGAAATCGTCCGTCTTTGCGATAAGCCCGAATATCCTCTAGCGGAGCGTAAACGTTGTGCATCTCAAAGACAGGCTGATCTGGTTTCTTGGCTACGGCCCAACTGCCCAGGTGCAGGAAGGTCTCGCGGTAATCGGTCGGCCGCGAAATGGCGCCATCCTTCGTGACGTACGGCGAGAAGCCGGAGGCCTTGGAGGCGGAGGAGTCATCCGCGGGTGACGGGTGCGACAAGCCAAGGGCGATCATCGCGGCGAAGAGCGCCGCTACGAGCAGGCCGCCGATGATCTGCCGACGGGGGATGTTAATGAGCATGGTGTGCATCTCCTAGGTATGCGGGATGATTCTTCCTCAGAGGCGCGCGGGCCTGCGATGCCCCCGGGTGTGCTTCACTTCGAACGTGGGGCCGCCGCACGCAAGACGTTGTAGTTCTGGGTGAAAACCCAATCCTGCTTGGCACTGTCCTGGTGGCACTTGTTGCACGCGAAGGTGGGGCTTTTGGACACCTCCGCTTCGAGCGGGTACTTGTGGCCGAAGCTGAAGTAGGCCCAGTTGCCGGGTTCGTCCTTGAAGCGCTTCGAGTCCTTTATCGAGACCGCCAACCCCGTGAAGTCGCCTAGGAAGTAGCCTTTGCCGCTGGTCGTTTCCTTGGATCCGATGCTGCTGAGTTCTTTAACCAGGACAGTGCCGTCACGAAACTTGCCCGCCTCCTTATAGTCGGCAAAGCTCTCGGGGTCGATGTAAATGGCGTGGAACTCGGGGAACAGGGCCTTGCCGCCGTTGAGGTCGTTGGGAGTCACCGATGCGCCGACGTAGATCCATTGGCGATAGCCGACGGGCTGCTTGAGCTTGCCGTCGGGGGTGAACTCGACCACCGCCCCGCGGGCAGCTGGCTCTGCACCGGCGATCGGTGCGCCCGCCCTGGCCAGGATGAAGATCAGTCCGGCGATCCCGATCAGGACCGTAACCATCGTGGTCACGCTCGTTCGGCTCGATCCAGGCATGGTGCTTCCTCCTCGCTTTCGGGAAATGAGATTGCTGCTTGGGGAAAAGCGGGTTTCGTGGCGCCGTCCGATTGCGTCCGGTGGCGGGTCGCGGGCCCAAACACGGGGGTGGCGTGCCCGCGGAAGGATTCGGCCCAGGTTCCGGGGTCGGCGCGGCGACCCGGGTGGTCCGTCGGCTGTGCTGGTCATCTCGCGCCTCGCTTCGTGCGATCGCTCCGGAACCGCGCCCGTGCCGCCTCGGTCTCCGTCCATTCGCATAATAAATCCCAATCAAGATCGTCAGCCAGTAGCTTTGGTGGTGGCCCAGGATCATTGAATGGGTGACCTATCTCGCTACGGAACGGGGAATCCGCACGAGCGGTCCTTCAGCCTGAACTCCTTGAGCACTTTGGAGTTACGGGAGTTATTCAATGATCTTGGGCCACCACCCACGAGGGCCGAGGCCCGGCGTTTCATTTGGGCGGGGTGGGTTTCTTGAGGACCGGGTACCCCCGGACGTACACGCAGTCGTCCTTCTTCGCTGGAATGTTGCATGTCTTGCAGTCGATTCTGAAGTCGGTCGTCAGGTTCCGCTTCGGGTCCTTCGCCAAGTCGGAGGCTGCGCGCAGGGGAGGGGCAGCGGGATGCGACACCCCGAGCGCGAGTATCGCCGCGACGAGTATCGTCGCGGGCAGGCCCCGCCCGTCAGCCAGCGGAAGAGCTTGGTGTTCATGGCGTGGTTTCCTCGGGATCGGGGATGTGGGCGTGTCCGGGCCGTGACCAACCCAGACACCCCCTGCCGGCCTTACTTCGAACGCGGGGCCGCAGCGCTCAGGACGGGGTAATACTGGCTGAAGACCCAGTCCATCTTGGCGTTGTCCTGATGGCACTGGTTGCACGCGGCGGCAGCGTTCTTGGACACCTCCGCCTTGAGCGGGTACTTGTGGCCGAAGCTGAAGTAGGCCCAGTTGCCGGGCTCGTCCTTGAAGCGCTTGGAATCCTTGATCGAGGCCTCCAAGCCGGTGAGCTCGCCTTGGAAGTAGCCATTGCCGCTGGGCGCTTCCTTTGAGCCGACGCTGCTGAGTTCTTTCATGACGACGGTGCCGTCACGGAACTTGCCTGTCATCTTGAAGTGGGCGAAGCTCTCGGGGTCCATGTAGACGGCGTGGAACTCGGGGAACGTGGCCTCGCCGCCGTTGAGCTCGTTGGGGGTCACCACCTCGCCGATGTACACCCACTCGCGATAGCCGATGGGCTGCTTGAGCTTCCCGTCGGCGGTGAACTCGACCACCGCCGCTGGCCCGCCGGGTGGCTGGGCCGCCCCGGCCAGCTCGTAAGACAGACCGGCGATCCCGACCAAGATCGCGATGCCCGCGGTCACATTCGACCAGAATGATCTTAGCATGGTGCTTCCTCCTCGCTTTCGGGAAAAGAGATGTCGTGCCTTCGTCCTGCGCCAACACTTCCTGAACGAGGGGCCATCCGTCGGGCCACCAGTCGATGATGTGCCTAAGCCGCCAATTATAAACAACGATCCGCAAGAGGGCTAGAAGATCGAGCTTTCGTGGTGTAACTTCTTGCCTTGTCGGCCGCAACGGTAGATTTCACCCCTGGCAC
>JAFANO010000527.1 GCA_019232645.1 Planctomycetaceae bacterium
CAGCGCCGAGGCGGGGTCCGAGGACCGCGCGCCCCGGAACAGCGCGATCAGGCGCTCGAGCTGCCGGTCGGGCCGGATCGGCCGGATCGTCACCGCCTCGGAGGGTTCCGCCCCCCGCGCCAGTCCCGCGCCGATCCCGAGCAACAGAACGGCCCCGATCGCCTTGCGCATGCCGATCGCCCCCGCGTCCGCTGGCCTCTCGGTGAGTCCCGGGAACCTCGCGAGGAGACCGGGACGGTTCCGGCGAGCGCTGCCGCAACGATCAAGGGCTGACGCGGGTCCCGAAGGCGGAACCTGTCTCCCGGTCGTTTCCGGCCAGCTTCACCCGGCACGTGGCTCGAGGCTCGATCTTCGGGGTATTTTGCGGCCCGGGCACCGGCCCGACAAGGCGAATCCGTCCGGACGGCGGGTGACGCCCGGCCCCTGGCACGCGGAATCCGCCCTTGAGCCGCAGGGCGGGCTTTGCTAAGGTTCATCGCGCGGCCCGACTTGCGGCCCGCGCGCCCCGCAGAACTCGTGGATGGCGACCGCGTGTTGCGTCCCATCGGTCTCGATCACCGACGGTTTCGCCCTGACGCCAGCCCGGCAAGGAGGCCACTGGCATGAACCGCCGCACGGCCCTGTCCCTGACCCTGCTCCTGGGAGGACTCGTCCCCCACTCGCTCTGCGCGCAGTCACCGGTCCGGCGGGGTTCGACCAATGGTGGCAGGCTCGCGCTCCAGCCGGCGCGGTCGCGCCGGTCGCGCGACGACGATCCCGTAGCCGAGACCGAGCCGGAGCACGAGCCGACGGTCGAGCACGAGTCCGGCGTCACCAGCATCCCGTCCGAGCCCGGGCACGAGCTGCGGCGGTTCGACATCAGCCGTTACACCAGCCTGGCACACACCCAGCCCAACCCACAGAACGCGATCATCGAGTGGATCTTCCGCCGGACCGGCTCGGCCCCCTGGCACGGCGACAAGATCACCGTCCTCTGCGCCAGCCAGACGTCGCTCCGCGCCTACCACAACCCCAAGGTGCTCAAGCAGGTCGAGGAGGTGGTCGAGCGGTTCGTCCAGTCCACCAATGACGTGCTCTCAATCCGCGTCCGGTTCGTCGCGGCGGTGGACACGCGCTGGCGGTACGCCGTCTTTTCGCGGCTGACCCCGGTCGGCAGCGGCCCGCAGGGGCAGCAGATCTGGACGCTGAAGGTCGAGGACTCCGCCTTCGTCCTGGCGCAGATGCAGGTCTATCAGGGGTTCAAGCTCCTGACCGACCAGAGGGTCGAGATGATCAACGGCCAGACGCTGACGATCCGGACCTCGGAGATGCGCGGCTTCACCGGCGGCCTCCAGCGCGAGAGCGCCGCCGGGCTCGGCTACCAGCCCAAGGCCGACCAGCTCGAGGAGGGCGTCACGCTCCGGATCAGTCCCTTGCTGACCTTCGACGGCGACGCGATCGACGCCGCGATCGAGCTGACGGCCAACACGGTCAAGAACTTCCATCGGACCCGGATCATCGCCCCGCGCGAGATCGGCCCGAGCGAGATGACGATCGACGTGCCCGAGGCCACCGAGTCGCGAATCAACCAGACGGTCAAGGGCTGGCCGCTGGGCCAGACGCTGCTGATCTCGGCGGGCATCCAGCCCGGCATCCTCCAGTCCAAGACCGGCTTCCTGAACCTCCGGATCCCCGGCACCGTCCCGACCGGGACCGAGCTGCTGGTCTTCCTCGACGCCGAGATCGTCAGCGGCCGCCCGCGACCCTCGCGCGAGGACTGAGCGGGCCGGCACGCCCCGCCCGCGCCGCTCGTCTCCGGCCCCGGCCTCATGCATCGCGTTCGCGCAAGAGGCGCAAGTGCTTGGACGAGAGGCAGATGGCACGCCAAAGCCATCTTCGATGCTCCGCATCTCCAAGCCTCATCGCAAACCGCTTCGTCCCGCGTGCGCTCGCCTCTCGGGACCACGTCCGCCGGATTCCAGCGACCTCACCGAGGACCAGGGGCGTTGATCCAGCCCTCTTGCCCCCGGATGCCGAGGCGGCGCGGCACGGACCGCCGCACTCCGCGCCGTCATCCACGCCCTGTTCTCCCGGCTGCGCGAGGGCGGCACCTGGCGGGCGCTTCTCCACGTTTT
>JAFANO010000653.1 GCA_019232645.1 Planctomycetaceae bacterium
TGGGGAACCGTCGACCAGGGAGGTCCAGAATGCCCGGGCATTCGAGGCGCTGTTGACGGCCGTCTCGTTGAAGAACGAGAGGGAGTTGGAGAAGGACGCCAAGCTCATCGACGAACGGCACGCCGCGGGCGAACTCTCCGACGGGAACTATAAAGAAATCCAGGAGATTGTCGAGAAGGCCCGCTTGAAGGACTGGGGGGACGCCGAGAAGCGAGCATACGAGTTCCGCGCGCAGTTCGGAGATAAGGGATCTTATTTCGAGTGATTCGATGAGACTTCTCATACGCATCCCAGAAATTTCATGCGCAATCGTTGACATACGGGGCATTGCAGATCGAGCCGACCAACTCCGGCTTCAGGCAGACCGCACGCCAAACCCCGACGGCCGAGTCCTCCAGCTCCTCGTAATCCCGGTAGACCCGCAGCGACCAGTAGTGACTCCTGAGGTAATGCCACAGGTTCTCCACCGGGTTCAGTTCGGGGGAATAGGGCAGGAGTTGAATCAGGCTCACATTCCCCGGGGCCTTCAGATCCCTGCCGGTATGGTAGCCCGCCCCGTCCCACAACCGCACCGCATGGACCCCGGCCGGTAACTCTCGGGAGAACTGCTCCAGGAACAGGTTGACAACCGCGGCGTTGAGCGTCGGGGAGATCAGCCCCGAGGCGGCCCCGGTGCCGGCACAGATCGCCGTCAGTACGTAGAGGGAGGTGTACTGAGTCTGCCGCATCCCGCACGGCCGCGACCCCCGACGCGCCCAGACGCGGGCCAGCGTCCCCTGCTGGCCGAACCGGGCCTCGTCCTCGAACCAGACCTGCACCTCCTCGTCGGGGTGGGCCTCGCGGATGGCGTGGATCTGGTCGACGACGACCTCCTGGAAGATGGCCTGCAGCTCCTCGTCGGCGTCCTTGTGCTGCGGGCGGGGCATGAGGCTGCTGAAGCCGTGGCGGTGCAACAGGACGTCGCCGGCCTGCAGGCTCATGAGTACGCCGAACTCCAGCACCAGGATGCGCTGCAGGTCGCGGCCGTAGAACGTGCAGATGCCGTCCTCGGGCGTCGGCCCGGCTTCCAGCCGCTCCTGGAATCGGAGCAGTTCTGGCCCGGAGAGGCGAGGCCGGCGCCCGGTGTGGGGTCGCTCGGCGAGGGCCTGCAGACCGCCTTGATTGTAACGCGCGACCCAGTTCTGGACGGCACGGACGCTGCACCCGAGGGCCTGGGTGACCTCGGTGGCGGAGCGGCCCTGGATGGCGAGGATGACGGCCTGGTAGCGGAGCCAGACCCTCTTGCCAGTGATGGCCTTGGCTAGGCGTTGGAGTTCGTCGAGGAGCAGGTGACCGTGGACGTGCATGGTGAGGCTCCGGGAGTGGACCGAAGAGCTTCATCTTGGCCGGGAGACGATTCCGGTGGAACATCTATGCACTAAATTCCTGGGAAGCGTATATTACGGTGGGGAGTACTTCAGCAGGTCGTCGAGGCTCCACGGGCAGTCCGTGGGGAAGCGCTCCGGGGGCAAGCCCGTCTCGGCGACCGCCTGGGCGACGCCGTCGGCGTAACTTTCGGGGAGGACCTGCTCGGCGTGCCGGCGCAGGCTGCCGCCCCTCACGAGTCGCTTCAGCGCGCGTTGCTGCTCGAGGATGGTGCGACGCCAGCTCCCACCCCGCCGCTTCGGCTGTCGCTCCCACTTCAGGACGTGCTGGATCAATTTGACGAGTCGGCTCTCCACCTCCCGCCGGTCACGCTCGGCCATGGATTCCAAGAACTCCGTCAGATTTGCGTAATCAATTTCGTCATACTTGCCCAACTTGATGAGTTCGGCGGTCCGGTTCAGCCATTCCGTTTCATCGGCCTGGTAAAGACCTGTCAAATCCATGGGTATCTCCTTTTTGCCGCTGAGCGCGCGGCTCGGCTCCGAGTCGACAGTGTACCATTATTCGATCCGTTCCGGGACAGCCAGGAACCGACTCCTCCCAAGCAAGAGACGAGAGACCCTACCACAACGCCCAACAACATCATGAGTTCTCATATGCACGATCGCCTTTGATCACATCCGGGGCGGCGGCAAGTCCTCGAAGATCAGGCCCCCCGGCTTGTTCCCTTCGGGGAAGCTCGTCCATTCCGACCCGAACTACTCCAGGAAGTAGAGCGGGTAGGCGCGGAAGAAGACGCTCAGGGGGAGCAACAGCACCGTCCCCACGAAGGGGAGCGCCGCGATGCAGCACGTGGCGCAGGTGAGGGCCACCGCGATCAGCGCCGCGCCGATGCCGAGCACGAACTTGAAGAGCAGGTTCAGAACCATCTTCCCGCCCCGCCCGATCAGGATCGAGCGGCGGAACTCGCCCCAGGCGTCCAGCGACCCTTGCCGCCTCAGGTACATGATCGGGACCACGAAATCATACAGGAAGACCTGGACGACCCCAATCACCAGCCCGGTGAGGAGCAAGAGCGGGACGGCGACCAGCAGGGCGGTAGCCGCGTGGTCGCCGAACGTGTCAGTGAGTCAATCGGGGCGGGTCAGCGTGGGGATGGTGAAGTTGGAGGTGAAGACGAGGGTGGTGCCTCCCCCTTTGGACCCCTTGACGACGCCCGAGAGGTTGCGGATGGCCAGGGGGTCGCCCTTGCGGCTGGTGAGGGTGGCGACGGTCGAGTCGGACCAGTCGTAGTCGATGACCTTGATCGTCACGGGGTCGCCCGACTTCCAACGGATCGGCCGGGGGAAGGTGTAGTCCCAGATCGGCCGGTGGGTGTTGCGGACCACCGGCGAGGGACCGTAGGTCTGGCCGGCGACCTCGATCACGACGCCGAGGTCGGGGCCGCCGCCGCCCAGGTACTTGCCGACGTCGGGGGCGACCTCGCCGCGGCGGAGGGTGACGCGGTACTCGCCCGGGACCGAGACCTTGTCCCACCAGTCGAGATAGCGCAGCGCGTCGCGGGAGTGGAGGCCGTCGGGGTGGTCGTGCAGGTAGGCGCGGAGGCGGCGGGCCACCTCGGCGATGTCGTCGGGGTGGGCGACTAGGTGTTCGTACGCCTGTCGGTAGGTGTACGTGTCCCACTCGCGGAGGACCCGGTCCTTGGCCTCGATCGCCTCGCTGATGTAGCGGCCGCCGGCCTGGTGGGCCTTGAGGTACTCCTGGTAGCGCTCGATCCGGGTGGCAAAGTTGGTCGGGTATTGCCGCGAGTAGTTGCGGGCGCGGTCGATGTCGCGGTCGTCGAGCCGCCTGACGTAAGCCTCGAGCCGCCGCTCGACCTCGCCGCGCCACGGGCTCGCCGGGCGGTCGGCGAGGAACTGTCGGGCGCGGTCGATCAGCTCGCGGAGGTCGGCGTTGGGCAGGTCCTCGGTCCGGATGAGGTCGTCGACGAAATGCCGGTCGATCATCGATGCGCGCGCGGCCACCTGGGCCTTGAGCGAGGAGACCAGCGCCAGCGCCTCGTCGCGGTGGGGGGTCTCGGCGTAGTCGTGGAGGAAGGCACGGATGACGGCCAGGGGCCTCTCGGGCTCATCGCCCGAGGCCAGGGCCTCGGCCTTGACCTCGTTCCAGCGGGCGTCGTGTCGCGCCCGGTCCTCGGCCTGCTCGACCTGCCGGATCGCGGGAGCGAGCTGGGGGGCCTCGTCCTTCAGGCTCATGAGCCGCTGGCGGAGGTCGGGGGCGGCCGTGCCGTGCGCGACCTGGACCTCGGCGGCCTTGACCGTCCACTCGGCCTGCTTCAGGCGGGCGCTCCGGGCGCGCCCGGGCCAGAACAGCGCCAGCGAGGGGTGCCAGGCGCGGAACTCGGCCCAGTGCCGCGCCACCGCGGGGGCGGGGTTGTCCCGCTCGAACCGCAGGGCGCCGGCGTAGCCCCAGGCGTCGTACGCCGCCAGCGCGACCGCCGCGACCGCAGCGGTCGCCGCCAGGCCGGCCAGCAGCCGACGGGCCCGGCGCCGCCGGAGCGTCGCGAGCCGCGCGCGGTACTCGGCCGTGCGCCCCGACCGGGGATAGCGCCGCGCGAACGCGGCGACGCATCGCGAGAGGCGGGGCAGGTCGTCGGGGGCGAGGTCCCAGAGCCATCTCAGTCGCTCGACGTCGCCGGCCTCGAGCTGCTCGGCGAGCCAGCCGAGCGGCCCCTCCAGGCCGAGCGGGTGCAGCTCGGCGGGGGGCCGGCCCCCGTCCGCCCCCCGGCCGTAGGCGCTGACCGCGAAGATCGCCCCGTTCGGCGCGTGCCGCGCCAGGGCGTGCCGGGCCATCCCGTAGCGGGACTCGACCAGCCGCTCGACGCCCCAGCTCGCCGGGTCGTCGCCCGGCCCTGGCTCGCCCTGGGGAGAGGATTGGGCCAGGACGCGGTCGAACTTCGTCAGCAGCAGCGCGACGGGACGGCCGGTGGTCATGTCGTCGGAGCGCTCGATGTAGCGCTCGAGTAGGTCCTCGACCTCCTGCTGCCTCCGCCGGCGATCGGCCGGGCTGGCCGAGCCCTCGGGGTCGAGGCAGAGCAGCACGGCGTCGCAGCCGGCGAAGAATTCCTGGATCGGCTCGTCGGAGCCGAGCGTGACGTGCTCGCCCTGGTAGTCCTTGACGAGCAGGTCGAACCGCGCCGCGTCGTGGTAGAGTCGGAGCTTCAGCTCGGTCTCGGCCAGCGTGCCTGCGGGCGGCTCGCCCGCCTCGATCTGCGCGATCTTCTCGGCCAGGTACTCGGCGCTGCTCGGGTCGGCCGCCGCCAGCCGGAGCCCCGGCACCTGGCCCGTCGAGGCCTGGCGGTAGAACATCGCCAGGAGCGTCGTCTTGCCTACGTCGCGATGGCCGAATAGCGCGATCCGCTTCGGCCCGACCAGCCGATCTTCCAGCACGTCGAGATGGGCCGTGCGACGGCTCGGCATTGCCACCCATCCTAGGGATCCAATCCCGTCGAAAGAGCCGTAACTCAATGTCGCTCCGGGGAGTTTTTTTCTAGTGCCTCATCCAGTGAAAATCGAAAGGTTGGCCTTGACACCAACCTTTCATCTGTCCAGATGTACACGACAGCTGTCCAGCTTCTTTTGAAGGGTTGACCTCGATCACGAGCGGATCTCGATGACCGGGTAGAGCTTCTCCAGC
>JAFANO010000054.1 GCA_019232645.1 Planctomycetaceae bacterium
TATCTGTCGCAGGGGGGAGAGCTGGCCTACTACACCCCGTGGGAGCTGCTGCCGATCACGGCCGCGGCCGTGGTCCTGATCTGCATCCTGGCCAGCATCGTGAGCGTCCGGCGGGTCGTCGTGCTCGAGCCGGCCGTCGTCTTCCGAGGCTGATCGGTCCGGGCGTCCAGTCCAGGGACTCAAGGGAGGTGGCTCGTCATGTGGGATCTCGCGCCGGAGACGGCCAAGATCGCGAAACCGACCCGGACGGCCGACGACGTCGCCGTCGGCATCCGGGGTGTGACCAAGCACTTCGGGTCCGGTGACCGCCGGGTGCAGGCGCTGCGGGGGGTCGATTGGGACGTCTCCAAGGGGCAGATGTCGCTGCTCGTCGGCCCGTCCGGGTGCGGCAAGACGACGCTCCTGTCGGTCATCGCGGGCATCCTCGACTGCGACGAGGGGGAGGTGACCATCTTCGGGAGCAAGGTCACGGCGATGGGCGACCGCGAGCGGACGCGGTTCCGCGCCAAGCACATCGGCTTCGTGTTCCAGCAGTACAACCTCTTGCCGGCGCTGACGGCGGCGGAGAACGCGTCGATCCCGCTGGTCATCGCCGGCGCGCCGAAGGAGCGGGCGGTGGGCCACGCCCGCGCGGTCCTCGGCATGCTCGGGATGGGCACCAAGACCGAGAGCCTGCCCAGCCAGCTCTCCGGCGGCCAGCAGCAGCGGGTCGCGATCGCCCGGGCGCTGGTGCACGATCCGAGCCTGCTCGTCTGCGACGAGCCGACCGCCGCACTCGACCACGAGACCGGCATCACGGTCATGGAGCTGCTCCGCGAGGCCGCCGTCCGTCCCGACCGCGCCGTCGTCATCGTCACCCACGACAACCGCGTCCTCCACTTCGGCGACCGGATCGCTCGCATGGACGACGGTCGGATCGTCGAGGTCACGGAGCGGGCCGGCGAGGCAGCGGCCTGACCTGCCCCTCCCAGCCCGGCGGCCGAACAAATCTCCATTCACGTCGTTTCGAGGGCGAACACGGTGGGTCCCCCCACCTGTTACGGAAGCAAGGCAGGTCCGACCATGTTCACGAAATACGTCTTACCCTTCTTAGCGGCCGCGGGCGTGACGTTCGCGATCATCACCGTCTTCAAGGCGCGCCAGCCGACCCCGACCTCATCGCCGCTGATCTCGCCGCCGACGCATCCCCCGATGAAGGCGATCGCCGGCGCGGGCCTGGTCGAGGCCCAGAAGGAGAACATCCCGATCGGGACCAATGTCCCCGGCGTCGTCTGGGAGGTCTTCGTCAAGAAGGGCGACCACGTCAAGAAGGGCGACCCGCTGTTCCGGATCGACGACCGCGACCTCCAGGCGATGCTCAAGGTCCGCGAGGCCGAGCTGGTCTCAGCCAAGGCGACGCTCCACAAGCTGGAGATGGCCCCCCGGCCCGAGGACGTCCCCCCCTTGCAGGCCGCGGTCGAGGAGGCGCGGGCCAAGCTTAACGACGCCGAGGCCGCCATGGCCCGGACCGAGCGGCTCTTCCAGCGCCAGATGGCCCCCGCCAGCGACTTCGACAAGGATCGCTTCGCCTACTACGCCGCCAAGGCCGCGCTGGCCCGGGCGATCGCCGACCTCGAGCGGATGAAGGCGGGCACCTGGAAGGAAGACCTCGAGGTCGCCCGCGCCACCGTCATCCAGGCACAGAGCCAGGTCGACAGCATCAAGATCAACATCGATCGGTGCACCGTCCGCGCGCTGACCGACGGCGAGATCCTCCAGCTCAACGTCCGGCTCGGCCAGTTCGCCGCGATGACCTGGAAGGAGCCGATGATCGTGCTCGGCAACGTCGACCACCTGCACGTCCGGGTCGACATCGACGAAAATGACCTGCCCTTCTTCGAGAAGGGGGCCGAGGCGGTCGCTACGCTCAAGGGCCGGCCTCACGTCCGCTTCCCGCTCAAGTTCGTCTACGTCGAGCCCTACGTCATCCCCAAGCAGAGCCTGACCGGCTCGAACTCCGAGCGCGTCGACACTCGCGTCCTTCAGGTGGTCTACGCGCTGCCCGACGAGCGGCCGATCGACGTCCACGTCGGCCAGCAGATGGACGTCTACCTCAAGGCCGCCAAGGCCCCAAAGGGGATCTCGCTCGACACCGACGCCAAGGCGATCCCGTTCGACGAGGACGACATCACGTCCGCCGCGCCGCGGAAGTCGCGCACCTCGTGAGCCGAGGCGCGTGGGGGATATGTCATCGTCATCCCAGCAGGCATAGCCCTTGTCGAGCCGCCAACCGACGATCATGCCGCCGCCACCATTCGTGGGATTGTCCGGCAGCGGCGCCGAAGAGACGGGAAACTGTCTCACCAATGTCTTCCTCAAAACTGGTCGGCGGAAAGGACCTCGCCACCGGCCCGGGTCGCGAGGGCCTGGAAGATGCTGAAGACGATCTGCTCCTTGATGAACCGGACGCTGCCGTCGGCGAACAAGAAGTTGGCGCCGCCGGGATGGAACGACCAGTACTGGTCGCCATGGGCCAGGCCCGAGGGGGAATTGGGCCCGTGCCCTTCGCCGGTGTGCGAGAGGACCAGCGCCCCGCCGCCTTCGGGATCGAAGCCCGCTCCGCCCTGGAGCGCCACCAGGGGGACGGCCGCGTTGGTGACGGCGCCGGTCCAGCTCGCGCGCGACAAGTTCTGGCTCCGCTCGCCGGCGGCGAAGGTCAGGCTTGTGCCGTCGGTGATCTGAGCGATGTTGATCGAGTGATTGCGGAAGAAGAGTCCGTTACCGTTGTCGCGGCCGGGGGGGCCGTCATCGGCGTCGATGATGTAGGGGTAGAGGCTGGAGGGGTCCCCACTCCCGACCGAGCCGACGTAGTTCGACGCGGCAACGTTGCAGATCATGTTACCGGTCGCCGTGTTGGTCGTCGTCGAATCGACGACGGGGAACGTATCCTGCCGCTGGGCGTCGGACGGGCAGAGGAAGGTGCCGATCACGGTCAACCGGGCGGTCGAGTTGGCCTGGGACTCGATCCCCACCACGAAGTTGATGCTGTTATAGACGGCGGTCTGCTCCATCTGATTCAGCAGGAAGGAGGCCCAGCCCCAGCCGGGGCCGTCATTGTCGTACGTAGTGGGATCCATCTGCGACAAATAGCCTGGCGGAAAGGCGCCGATGGCGGCGTGGTAGTTGTGGAGGGCGATGCCGATTTGCTTCAAGTTGTTCGTGCATTGGGTACGCCTCGCCGCCTCGCGGGCGGTCTGGATGGCGGGCAGGAGCAAGGCGATCAGGACGGCGATGATGGCGATGACGACCAGCAATTCGATCAGGGTAAAGGCGCGACGACGTGGCATCGGAGAAATCCCCTTGTCTCTCAGCGTGGACCCACATCCGCCGGCGACCAGGGTTGGTCGCGGACGATACGACCCGGTAAATAATTAAATAATTATTCGATGGACCATGCCCGGCCCGTCTTGCCGAGGGCGAGCGGACGGGTGCCTTCATCGATCAGGAACATGGGCCGAGGATTAAGCGAGGGTCGGGGATTCCGGCGGCTCATCGAGGCGGGAGGCCCGCCGAGCCGGGAGGGTGCACCGAGGGGAGGGAGGAAGGGGACGCCAGGCCGCGACGGGCACGAGGTGCCCGCACACGGCGAGCATCGCGACTTTGCCGATGGGGCCGGCCGACGGAGCACTTGGCAGCACCGGATCGCTGCACGGTGCGGGATTCAGGCAGGGGCCGCCATCCGCACGAACCGACTCCGCTGCCGGTGGGGGAGAAGTCCCTTTGACCTTCGAACCTTGTGGGCCGCAGCAGCAAGACGCACCCCGACATCGGGGGCCGCACTT
>JAFANO010000111.1 GCA_019232645.1 Planctomycetaceae bacterium
GAATTCCAGCGAGCAGGCCGGACTCAGATTTGATGATGCACATTTAGACCTCACGTGAGCTGGGATGAGGCTTCTGAATCAGCCGCTTGGCATGGCGCGCCAGAGGTCACGTCGAGCCCCGCTTCCGATCCCTGCCCAATTGCGGGCGAGAAGCCACAGCCGCGCGTACAACAAACAACTCAAGGACTGATGGCGACTGCCGGGTCGGTATCCGTGCGGTTGTTCGGGGAAACGCCCTCCTCCGGGGCCACTGCCGTGTAAACATTCGGTAAACCCGTAGCCGCTTCTCGCATTCCCGAGACGAGATGGTTAGACTCGTCCACCATGGACGATGGCTCAGCCTCCATCTTCTGCTTCACTCCCCTGCGGGTCACGGTCTCGGAACTGGACCAACGCCGCGCCGCAGATGCTGCTTCTTCTTCTGAGCCGGCGCCCGGTCCCGTCTGCTCCGCTCCGCCGCTCCCTCAAGGCCCCTGCCCGGTTTGCCCACGCTTGGAGCAAGAGTTCGAGCCCTGGAGACAGGCGGCCTCTTGGCGGAGCAGGCATCGCCAAGCCCTCCAACGCGAGGCCCAACTTCAAGCCGAGGTCGACCGGCTCCAGGCGCTGCTCCGCCTCCGCGAACAGCAGCTCTTCGGCCGGAAGACCGAGGCCGGCGCCGCCCCCGAACCGACCGTCCCCCCCGCGGACCCCGGCACGCCGCCGCCTCGTCGAAACCGAGGTCAGCAGCGCGGTCAGACGGGGCCCAAGCGGCGCGACCATTCCCACCTCCCGGCCGTGGTCGAGGACCACGAACTCTCCCCGGAGCAAGGCTGTTGTTCGCGCTGTGGCCAGCCCTTCGACGACTTCCCCGGCACCGCGGATGCGATCCTCCTCGAAGTCGATGTCCGGGCGCATCGCCGGGTCATCCGCCGCCGCCGCTCTCGGCCGACCTGCTCGTGTGCGGCACATCCCGGCATTGTCGTCGCCCCGCCGCCGCCCCGGCTGATCAAGAAGAGCGTCCTCGGGGTCTCGATCTGGGTGGACCTGCTCCTGGATAAGTATCTGTTCTCTCGACCGAGTGATCGCCTTCTGGCCGACTGGGCCACGCACGGCCTGGACCTGTCCTTGGGCACGATCACCGACGGCCTGAAGCGCCTGGCCCCGCTGTTCGAGCCGGTGTACGAGGCCCTGGTCCGGCACAGCCAGGGGCAGGCGCTGTGGCACGCCGACGAGACGCGTTGGCTGGTCTTCGCGGTCATCGAGGGGAAGGTCGGCTATCGGTGGTATCTGTGGGTCTTCCACGCGGCCGAGGTGGTGGTCTTCGTGCTGGCGGCGGGGCGGTCGCACGATGTGCCCGAGGAGCACTTTGGTCCGGTGGAGGGTCGGGGCATCCTGGTGGTGGACCGGTACAAGGCCTACCAGGCGATCGACAAGGTCAAGAGTGGACGGATCGTGCTGGCGTTCTGCTGGGCGCACGTGCGTCGGGATTTCCTGACGGTGGCGCGGAGCTGGCCGGACCAGGAAACTTGGGCGTTGGACTGGGTAGCCCAGATCGGTCGCTTGTATCACCTCAATGACGCACGGCTGAAGGTGCGGCATGACACGGCGGCCTTCACGGTGGCGGATGGGGCGTTGCGTCGGGCGGTAACGAGCTTGGGGGAACGCGGCCAGTCGGAGTTGGGGGAGGCGAACCTCCACCCGGCGCGTCGGAAGGTGCTGGAGAGCCTCGGGGACCATTGGGGTGGCCTGACGGTGTTCGTCGAGCATCCCAAGGTGCCGATGGATAACAACACGGCGGAGCGCGCGGAACGCGGCCCGGTGGTGGGTCGGAAGAACGACTACGGCAGCGGTGCGGTGTGGAGTGGCGAACTGGCGGCGATGCTGTTCTCGCTGTTCCAGACACTGTGCTTGTGGGGCCTGAACCCTCGGCTGTGGCTGACGGCCTACCTGCAGGCGTGCGCCGAAGCCGGAGGCCGTGCCCCGGCGCAAGTGGATCGATTCCTGCCGTGGAACCTCAGCGTGGAGCAGCGGCGCGCATGGGGTTCGAGTGAGGAGATCGAGACACCGGATACGTCGTAACCCGGTGGAATGGTCCTGCCCCAGTGAACTCCAGTCATGGAGCTCATGGCCGACCCGAGAGAGGGTCTGGGGGGCGTACGCGCTGGCTGTGACGAGACGGGTTTACCGAATACTTACCCTTCAGCCCGAGCAGGAGCCTGTCGTTGACGTCGCGCGGGTCGTAGACGCCGTCGGCGTCGGCCAGCAACACCTGGAACAACGCGCAGAGCTCGAGCAATTGGTGCCAGTCGCGGTTGGAGCGGGCCAGGCGGCTCATCTCCCGGCCGAAGACGATCCCGACATGGCCGAGCGAGACTTCGGCCAGCAGTCGCTGGAAGCCGGGGCGGTTGTCGATGGACAGGCCGCTGCACCCCTGGTCGTCGTCGATGACCGGCACCCGGGGTCCCGGCCAGCCGAGTTCCACCGCCCGGCGGCGGAGCTGGTACTGCAGGTCGGCCGATTCGCGGTTCTCGGCCACCTGATGCGGGGAGGACTGGCGGACGTAGACGACGGCCAAGCGATCGCGGTGCCTGGACCGGATCTTGTGAGCGAACGGGCCGGGAG
Source organism: Planctomycetaceae bacterium (assembly GCA_019232645.1). GTDB lineage: Bacteria > Planctomycetota > Planctomycetia > Isosphaerales > Isosphaeraceae > JAFANO01. The sequence continues at coordinate 2,602 of JAFANO010000111.1, forward strand.
CCGCCGGAGGATCACCGCCGGTCATGAGCCACCTCCTCGCCGCGTGCGTCGTCCCGGTCGAGTCGTTCGGTCAGCATCCGGCCGAGCAGCCGGAGCAGTTCTCCCCGTTGGACCGGCAGGAGGTCGTCCCAGAGGGGTGCTTGCGGGGCGGGGCGGGGTGGCTTCAGGCGCGGGGGGGCGCGACGGCGGATGGGTGTCGGGGCATGGTGCAGATCCTCCATGGGAAGAGAGTCGAGCCTGGCACCAGCGGGCCAGATCCAGCAAAGCCCAAGGGCAGACGGTCACTGCGTTGGTTATACCCGGTTCGAATACGGGCGTGCAGACTCTATAGCGAGGAAATCGGGCCACTCGGGTGAACAATTTGCCACTGCCGGGCGTATCTCCTGGTAGACCCCGTCCTCCAGGAGTTTCACCGTGCCAGGACCCGGCGAATACCGCCCCGATGCCACCGAGGGCATCACCCGCATCGACGATCTGCCCAGGCCCAACCTCAGCTTCCGCAGCCGCAACTACCGCCGCCGGCCCTGCCCGCGGTGCGGCCACAGCGCTTACCGCGATAGTTTGGGCCGCCGCACCCTCCACGACCTCGGTGACCCTCTCACCGGCCGGCCCCGTGACCTCGTCGTGTTCCACTCCCGGCACTTCTGCTCCAAGTGCCGCAAGTACTTCAACGCCGACATGACCGACCTGGCCCACCCCGGCAGTCACTACACCCGCCGGGTCGTCGACACCGCCGTCCGCCTCGTGGTTGAGGACGGCTTGCCCTACCGCGCCGCTGAATGGGCCTTGTGGCGCGACCACCGCGTGTTCGTCCCCTTCGCCACGATCCAGAACTGGGTCGAGGCCGGGGGGGAAAAAGGCGGCGCGGCAGACCTGGACCGAGCACCTCGATTGGGCACTCTGCGACTTCTCGGGCTTCATCGCCGCCGACGAGCTGTATGACGGCCCGTTTTGCATCCTCTCGATCGTCGACAACCGCACCTTCAAGCGGCTCTCCTACCACGTCCTGCGTCGCGCCCCGACCGCCCAGGACATCGAGGCGTTCTTCCGCCGCTTCCACGCGGCCCTGGAGGCCCGCGGGCTGACGGTCCAGGGGATCACCACCGACGGCTCGGCCCTGTACCCCGAGTCGATCACCGCGGTCTTCGGTGACGTGCCCCATCAGGTTTGTACCTTCCACATCCTTCGTGAAGTAACCCAGGCTGTCCTCTCGGCCGTGGCCCAGGAGCGCAAGCGGCTCGCGGCCGGTGCCCCGAAACTGACCCGGGGCCGTCCCGGCTCCACGGCGGCGCGGCGCGCCGCCCGGCGCAAGAAGCGGATCGAGGGCAAGGTCGGCGACCTGTTCGAGTACCGCCACCTGTT
>JAFANO010000324.1 GCA_019232645.1 Planctomycetaceae bacterium
CGGCTTCCTTCGGCCCTGATGAACGCTTACCGCCACGTCCTCGTCCCCGCCGAGAAGAAGACGATCCGCAGCTTCGACATGGGGATTGCCCTGGGGAAGGCGACGTTGAGCCAGCGGGTGCTCGTGAAGCTCAAGGACGAGCAGCAGATCCTCGACAAGCTCGACCCCAAGATCCTGATCGGTGAGCGGTTCGGGCTCTGGCCTGAGGATCAAGAGGTCGTCAACGTCCGCACCCTGGCCGACTACTTCCCGCAGCTCACCCACCTGCCGATGTTGCAGGGCGGGAACGTGCTCCCCGAGTGCCTCTCCTCGGGCGTCCAGCGCGGCCTCTTCGCCTACGCCCTCGGCGACGGCGAGAAGCGGGTTTTCGACGCGATCCGGTTCAACGACAAGATGGCGACCGCCGCGCAATGCGAGATCACCGAGTCGGCCTGGCTGCTCCGCCCCTCCCTGGCGAAGTCGTTGCTCCCCAAGTCGGCGACGGTCGAGAAGGAAAGATCGACGGGCGGGAAGGCGACGACAGGGACCACCGGCGTCACGAGCGAGACGACGACCCGAGGTGACGGCGAGGATGATGGTGGCGAGGAGGTCGGCGTGAAGATCGTCGATGGTGAACGCCGCCTCAGCCGGGTGCGGATCAAGATGCGGGTGCCCTGGCAGCACTGGCAAGACATCTACAACGAGGTGATCGACCCCTTGGCCCAGGAGGGGGCCGACATGCTCTGCGAAGTGATCATCGTCGCCAAGGGGGACTGCTCGATCCGGGAGAACACCATCGAGCTGGGGATCAAGGAGTCGCTGAGCCAGCGGGGGTTGAAGGCGGAGATTGAAACGGGGTAACACATGATGGATGGAAAGATATCTGGTTGAGAGGGCCGACGAACAAGGAGAAGTCGGCTCATGGGGGTGAACTGGTGGAGGCGTTCAGCCGGGCCGATCCCCGCCTCCCTCCCCGGCCCTCCCCCGCAAGGAGGGAGGGAGCCAGAATCGAGCCCTCCCCCCTTGCGGAGAAGGGGTTAGGGGTCAAGTATGAGGCGAGGTTGTCGGCACCACCAGTGGCCCGACAGGAGCCGAGAAGTCATCGTCGGGTGGGTCGGTGTAGCGCGACCCACCCTCCGAGCAGACTTTGGTGGGTCGCGCCGCGCCGACCCACCCGACGGGAGAGACAGCGACTTGCCGGATGCACCATGGAGATCCGACCAGAGTGCACAAACTCCCCGGAATGCAGATGACAGCGGCACTCGAGGCACTCAGTAGTAAGTCAACGGATGGATCCCCCGGTTGACTCCCCAGCGGAAGAACAGGTTGGAGGTGAGCGACTGGATGGTGTGTCGATTGGGAGGGGCGAAGAGTCGGCGGGCGATCGAGCCCAGCGAGTAGAACTTCCGCTGCGCCCGCCAGAAGCCCTCTTCCAGCTCCTCGCGGGTCATGTTCTTGGGCTCGAACACGCACTCGTAGCTGTGATAGCGGTCCCAGTCGCTGTGATCGATTCGCCCCTGCGCGGCCAGCTCGTCGCGGATCTTCAGGCCGACGCGGGGCGAGAGGATGAACATGAAGGAGAGCGGGGCCTTGTACTCGATCAGCTTGGCGACGGTCGCATCGAACGTCGCTCTGGTGTCGCCGTCGAGGCCGAACATCACGTTGAGCGAGAACTCGATGCCCCGCTTGCGGATCGCGGCGAACTGCTCGGCGTAGCGGTCGACGTGGTTCTGCTTCTTGTTGACCGACTTCAGGCTCTCGGGGCTGACCGACTCCATGCCGATGTTGATGTGCAGGCAGCCGCTGGCACGCATCAGGTCGAGCATCTCGCCGTCGTCGCCGACGTTGGCCGTGCAGAGGCAGGTCCAGTGGACCTTCAGGGGCCGGAGGCCCTCCATGACGGCGAACGCGTGTTTGCGGTGGGCGTTGAAGATGTCGTCCACGAAGTAGACGAACTTGCGCCGGCCGAGCTTCATCAGGAGCCGGACCTCCTCGATGACCTCCTCGGGGGGCCGATAGCGGAACCGGGCGCCGTAGACCTGGGTGACTTCGCAGTAGCTGCACGCGTACGGGCAACCCCGGGTGGTCTGCGCGGGGAGGTTGGGGATCCGGTAGCGGCCCAGGTCGATCAGGTCGTAGCGAGGCGTCGGGAGCCCCTTGAGGTCGGAGAGCGTGGAACTCTGGTAGCGGCCCCGGAGCCTGCCTGAGGCGGCGTCCTCGAGCACTCGGGTCCAGACGCCCTCGGCCTCGCCCACCACCACGGCGTCGGCGTGCCGGAGCGCCTCCTCGGGCGCGAGCGTCGCATGGAAGCCGCCCAGGACGACCGGCTTGCCCCGGCGCCGGAACTCGTCGGCGATCTGGTACGCGCGCGACGCCTGGTGCGACATGCAGGTCAGGCCGACCAGGTCGCACGGCTCGTCGTAGGTGATCTCTTCATAGAGGTCGTCCTTGATCGCCACGTCGATGCCCGGCGGGGTCAGCGCCGCCAGGTAGGGCAGCGTCATCCCGAGCAACCAGCGCGTCTTGTTCTTGTAGACCGAGCCGTCACGTCGGATGCGGGAGGGTTGGACCAGAAGAACCCTCATGGACGGGTCTCCACGGATCGTGATGAGAGGCGGGACCGGGCTCGCCCGGCCGCACACCACTCCTATATCCGGGCGGGCCAAGCGGTGCTAGTCCCATGCCGACTCCTGCATGAGATCGCCGCCTCGTCGCGGTGGCGACGGGAGCGACCGCACCGCCCCCCGGGGAGCCCGGGCCGTCCCTCGAAGGCCGGTGCTGCCGAGGGTTTTTCGGACAGGGCGTAGGCGTTATCCTGGTAGCGAAGACCGCCGCAACGTGGACGCCCCCGCGAGGAGCCGCCATGACCTGGTCCTGGAAGATCTGCCGGATCGCCGGCATTCCGATTTACATTCACTGGACGTTCTTGATCCTCATCGCCTGGCTCGTCGTGAGCCACTGGTCCGCGACGCACGACGTGGCCAGGACGGTCGAGGGGGTCGGCTTCGTCCTGAGCATCTTCGGCTGCGTCGTCTTGCACGAGCTGGGCCACGCGCTGGCGGCCCGCCGCTACGGCGTGCCGACCGCCGACATCACCCTGTTACCCATCGGTGGGGTCGCGCGGCTCCAGCGGATCCCCGAGCATCCGGGCCAGGAGCTGGTCGTCGCGCTGGCCGGGCCGGCGGTCAACGTGGCCATCGTCGCCGGATTGCTCCTGGCCGGGGTCCGGCCCTCCGTGGACCCGAGCGAGAACGACTTCCTGGTCCACGCCCGCTTCTTGCCGAAGCTCCTCGTGGTGAACGCGTTCCTCGTCGCGTTCAACCTCCTGCCGGCGTTCCCGATGGACGGCGGTCGCGTGCTGCGCGCCCTGCTGGCGATGCGCCTGGAGTACGGCCAGGCCACGCGGATCGCCGCGTCGATCGGCCAGCTCATGGCCATCTTCTTCGGGTTCCTGGGGCTCTCCGGCAACCCCATGCTGCTGCTGATCGCGCTGTTCGTCTGGATCGGGGCCGAGGGGGAGGCGCGCCAAGTCCAGGAGCGGCTGGCGCTGGGGAACATCCCGGTCCGCGAGGCCATGCTGACGGATTTCCGGACCTTGTCGCCCGGTGACACCCTAGGCCACGCCGCCGACCTGCTCCTTGCCGGCACCCAGCAGGTCTTCCCGGTCATCATCGACGGGAGGCATGCCGGGGTCCTGACCCGCGACGCGCTGCTGACGGGGCTGTCGCAGCACGGCCGCGAGGGTCGGGTCGCCGAGGCCCCGCTCCGCGAGCTGGGGCGCGTCGCGGCCGGGGCGCCGCTGGTGCCGGCCCTCGCCCGGCTCCGCGAGGGGGGCGAGCCGTGCCTCCAGGTGGTCGAGCAGGATGAGCCCATCGGCCTGCTGACGCTGGAGAACATCGGCGAATACCTGATGGTCCGCACCGCCCTGGGCAGGCCCTCGTCCGGAATCCACCCCTCCGCGTGACTCACCGCACCCTTCGAGATGTTTGCAACTTGAGCAAATCGAGAGCCCCGCAAGGGTGGCATCGCTCCCGCTCCGGGGCCTCGAAGGCAAGCCGCGCCGGGTCGCCGGGCGACGGGATCAGAAGTAGACAGCGTCCCTCACGACTCAACATTCATGTGAATAATAGTTTATATGAAATGAGGGCCAGCCTCCATCGGGCCCATGCAACGACCGTGGGACACCACCGAAATCTCAAATCCGGAATCCTAAATCTGAAGACCATCACGAAAGTCCTGGAACCCGTGTCAGATGTGCCTCACCACCCAGGCGACGATGGTGATGAAGCCCACGAGGATGAGCCCCAACACGAGCAGCATCAGCGCGGTCAAACCCGCCAGGTAGAGGACCGAGGGGGTCGAGGAGACGGGCTGATTGAGGCGCCGCTTCTCCTGGACCTGGTTGAGGAGCTTCAGGTTACGGGTGTTGGCCTTGAAGAAGACGTCGAAGGCGTCGCCCAGAATGGGGAGCGCGCCCAGGACGGTGTCGAGCAGCACGTTGGCGGCCATCCGGGCGGCGACCGCTCGAGGAACGCGGTATTTATAGAGCGCGACAAGAACGATCCCCACCTGGATCAGCCCCGTCAAGAAGTCGCCCCCGACCGGGAGCAGGCCGAGTAGCGCGTCGAGGCCCACGGTGATCTTCGTACCGGGGACCCGGATGGCCCTGTCCATCAGCCACGCGAGCAGCTCGAGCCCTCGCGTGCTGGGGTGGGGCGGCCGGGGCGGCTCCTCAATCACGGTCGGTCGGAATCGTGTCGCGGACATCTCACTCACCAGGGTTCTCGGTCAAGAATCATGGACCCACGCCGACTCGAGTCTCGCGCAGAGGCCCAGGCCAGCTCAATACGGGGCCCGGGTCCGCGAGCCGAAGAAGCCCATCGAGAGCAGGACGATTGCCCCGATGATCGACATGATCCAGCCGCCGGGCTGATAGGGCGAGATCCCCAGGCGGAGGATGTAGGCAATGCCGCCGCCAACGAGGGATCCCACGATCCCCAGGAACATCGTCCCCAGCATGCCCATCCTTTCGAAGCCAGGATGTAAGAGCCGCGCGATCGTCCCCGCGACCAGCCCGAACAGCATCCACCCGATGAGACTCACCATGAGATTATTCTCCTTCGGCAGATCGATCGCCGATGGCTGATCATTTGAATCCAGAAAATTTTAAGCAGGAATGATGCCAATCCCACGAAAATTGGCCCACCGGGGGAATGGACCGGGCCATCGGGTCGCGTGAGGCATTGGGGTCGGGCCGATCCTTGCTCTGAACGAGGGTCGATCGATCGCCGCCCGGGAGCGAATCCCGTGCCCGACGAGTCCGATCCCGCCACGAGACGCACGCCCATGCCCAGCACCTGGACCGACGCCCATTTCACCTCCCCCGAGATCGTGGGATCGACCGACCCTTCGGCCTTCGCGGTCGGGAGCCGGGCCGGGGGACCGTCGAGGTCGTTGCCGCTGACCGACGAGATGCTCCCCACTGGCCCTCGGTCAACCTCTTCGAGCTGAGCCAAATCGCCGGGATGGACTGGGACCCGTCGTAGGTCGACCACGACCCCTGCCTGATCCAGGGCACCCAGGGGGGCTCCGCGCTCCCGACGGCTCGCCGATCGTGCTCGGCTTCAAGCTCGGTTCGCACACATCCCCGGGCCAGGCCGCCGGGAGGACTCGCGATCAGTCGCCGTGTTCGATGATGCGGTGGACGTAGTCCTCGGGGAGGCCGGGGATCGAGGCGGGGATGATGGTGGAATTGAGCCGTCGGGACTGGAGCAGCGTGGCCACGCGG
>JAFANO010000587.1 GCA_019232645.1 Planctomycetaceae bacterium
CGGGCGACCGCATCGTCGTCTATCGCGACCCGATCGTCCGCGGCACGATCTTCATCGACCGCCTGGCGGCGCCGTTCCAGACCGTCGTCAACTCGATCCTGCAATACTCGTTCGCCGCCCGGTCGGTCCGGTCGCTCAGCGCGCCCCTCTTTACCACACCCACCACGGCGGTCACTCGTGGTGCTCTGCCGGTGGTCCAGCCCGGGGCCCGTTGATGCCTGACCCGCCTCGCGTCGCCATCGCCGATCCATCCCAGGTCGGGAGCCGTACCCTTTCAGGGAGCGGCCCCCGGCCTTTGGTATTCCTTGCGTATTGCGCATGAGCGTCATCCATTCGGGCACGAGCCCGGGGGCAGGACCGGGGCGGGGGGATAAAGTGAGGTGGCTCATGTGCCCAGGACTCCAGGGACTTCGTGCACTCGATCTGCTGATTGGAAATCAGAAATCTCGAATTTGAGATCCAATGAGGAGTGATGTAGTTGGTATTCTGGGTAATCTTTTTAGCCCAAAAATCAGGCATTTTTCGGCTCCGAAACCTGCCCAGAATACCAACTACGTCACTCCTAATTTGAAATCTCGAATCTCAAATTCGAGATCCGAACAGGGCGCACAAACTCTCTGGAAGGCGTATCATTTCCCCGACGCATCGGGCACGGGTGTCGATTCGTCCTCCTCGGCCTTCGAGAGCGGGTCGGCAATCTGCTCGAGCGCTGTCCGCTCGGCCTTGACCCCGAAGAGCACGACGACCACCACCGCGGCGAGCAGGACCGCCGACCCGATCAGGTTGCCGTAGAAGATATAGATACGCGATCTCATATCGATTAATCGACCGAACAGCCACGAGGCCGCCGGACCGCCGATCCCGGTGCCGATGGCGTAGAAGAGGGCGATCGCCATGCCGCGCAGCTCGAGCGGGAAGATCTCGCTGACGGTCAGGTAGGCCGAGCTCGCGGCGGCCGAGGCGAAGAAGAAGATCAGGCCCCAGATCAGGGTCTGGGTCGTGGCGCTGAGCAGCCCGTGCGTGAACAGGGAGCTGGAGGTGGCCAGGAGCACGGCCGAGATCGCGTACGTCCCGGCGATCATCGGCTTGCGGCCCCACGCGTCGAACAGGTGCCCGAGCAGGAGCGGGCCCAGGAAGTTGCCGAGGGCGAAGGGGAGCAGGTACAGGCCCACGTCGTGGGCAGGGACCCGGTAGAAATTCGTCAGGATCAGCGCGAAGGTGAAGGAGACGCCGTTGTAGAGGAACGCCTGCGAAGTGATCAGCATCAGGCCGAGCAGCGTGCGCGTCGGGTATTTCCGGAGCATGGTCCGGGCGATCGCGCCGAAGCCGACCGGCCCGTGCGGCCGGATCGCGATCGTCCGCTCGGCCGGCTCGAGCCGGTGCCCGGATGCCTCGATCTCCCGCTCGAGCGCGCCGACGATGCGCTCGGCTTCCTCCACGTGGCCGCGAGTCATCAGCCATCGCGGGCTCTCGGGGAGGGAATGCCGGAAGAAGATGATGACGAGCCCCAGCACGGCACCGATGGCGAACCCGACCCGCCAGCCGATCCCCAGCGGCAGCCGGCGCGGGTCGAGCAGCACGACGGTCGCCAGCGAGCCGAGCGCGGCCCCCACCCAGAAGGTGCCGTTGATCGCCAGGTCGACCCAGCCGCGCACCCGCGCGGGGATCAGCTCGTCGATGGCCGAGTTGATCGCCGAGTATTCGCCGCCGATCCCGGCGCCGGTGAAGAAGCGGAAGGCGGCGAAGCTCCAGAAGTCCCAGGAGAAGGCCGTCAGGAAGGCGGCCACCAGGTAGACGCCGAGCGTGATCGAGAAGAGCTTCTTGCGGCCCAGCAGGTCGGTGAGATAGCCGAAGACCAGCGCACCGAGGACCGCGCCCACCAGGTACGACGTGTTGAGCAGCCCGATCTGCGCGGCGCTGAAGTGCAGGGTCTCGGGCCTCACGAGCACGCCGCTGATGGCGCCGACCAGCGTCACCTCCAGCCCGTCGATGATCCAGGTGATCCCCAGCGCGATGACGACCAGCCAGTGCCAGCGGCTCCAGGGCAGGCGGTCCAGACGCGCGGGGATATTCGTCGTGATCAAACTCCGCCCGGTCGTGGCGACGGTGAACATCATTCCAACCCTTCGGTGGCTCTCCGAGCCCTCTCATACGGATTTCAGGAATATCATGCGCGCGGTCTGCTGATTGGAAAGAGGAAATCTCAAATTTGAAATCCGAATAGACGGATTCCAGGAATATCGTGCGCGCAGTCTGCTGATTTGAAATATGAAATCTCAAATTTGAAATCAGAACAGAGCGCACAAACTCTCTGGAATGCGTATCACCCGACGTGGTGCCGATCCCGATCCGGCACCACTCCGTCCCCAAGTGCCTCTGCCTCGTCCGGATGGCCCCCGCCCGCGCCGTCCGGGCGGGCCGCGTCGACCAGCTCGACGCGCCGGCGGGGGAGGAAGCGGCCCCCGTCCAGGCCCTGGAGGAAGGTGATCAGCCGCTCGCGAACCAGGCAATGGAGGTCCCAGGACCCCGCCGGGTCGCGGCCGCTGCACAGGGCGCGGAGCACGATCGACTCCCGCTCGCACTCGATCACCTGGAGGACCGGCGGCACCTCCCTGTCCCACAGATCGGTGCCCTCCAGGATCGACCGAAGCTCGGCCCGGACCGCTTCGACATCGGTGCGATAGTCGGCGTGGAGCATCACGGACTTGGTGATCTTCTGCGTGCCCCGCGACCAGTTCTGGAACGGGTGGTCCATGAAGTAGGAGATGGGGACGACCAGGCGCCTTTGGTCCCAGGTGCGGATCACCAGGTGGGTGGTGGTGATCTCCTCGATCCAGCCGAATTCGTTCTCGAAGATGAGCGCATCCCCGGCCTTCACCGGTTGGACGATCCCCAGCAGGAAGCCGGCGAACAGGTTGCCGAGCACGCGCTGCGCCGCGACCCCCAGGACGATGCCGGCAACCCCCGCCGACGCGAGGATCATCATGCCGAACCGGCGCACCAGCTCGAACTTGCTGAGGGCGTAAATCGCACCGCCGATGACCACCAGGAGCGTGAGCAGGTGGCGGGTGATGGCGATCCGAGTGATCAGGACGTTCGCCTCGTCGTTGTCGTCGCCCGCGTAGCGCCGCATGATCAGGGCCGTGATGAGCCGGATCAAGCGCTGGAGGAACCAGACCAGGCAGGCGGTGACGATCGCGACGTAGAACGGGGCAAGCGCGCTCTGGATCGTCCCCGATAACCCGAGATAGGACCGGGAAAGGTAGTAAAAAATGCAGAGGCCGACCGTCAGCGCCCCCGGGCCCCGGACCGCCTCGGCGACCGTCCGCGCCCAGGGCGAATCCCGCCACCGCAGGACGAGGTTCAGCCCCTTCTGGACCATCCAACCGAACAGGGCGCCCGCGAGCAACAGGACCGCGAATCCGATCCACTGCCAGAGAGCGACCTTAGCAACCTTCCGGTGCTTCAGGAACGCGGGCAGGGACTGCTCGAGGCGAGTCGGGTGGAATTTCTTGTAGAGGATAGGGATGTGCCGAACGGTCTGGCGCGAGAAGACCCAGACGGGCTGGGCATCAGCCGCCTTGATGCGCTCGAGCCGGATCTCGTAATCGCGGTCCCCGATAAAGACCCTGTATAGGAGGAAGCTGGGCCGGGGACCCTTGGGCGCGGAGTCCCGGTCCTTCGCGACCGCCTCGTCCTCATCTCGCCCGTCGGGCCGGTCCGGAACGTCGCTCCACTTGAACCAGACCTGCTGGTTCATCACGACCCACAATTTGCGCGCG
>JAFANO010000596.1 GCA_019232645.1 Planctomycetaceae bacterium
CAAGGACCTGATGCGGATTACGCTCGAGACCCCCGAGAGCCTCAGGCGCCGGGTCGAGGCGATGAACTGCCGGTACAGCGAGTACGAGCAGGCCAAGCGTGAGCTCTCGGGGGGCAACCTCCGGCTGGTCGTCTCGATCGCCAAGAAATATCGCAACCGCGGCCTCTCGTTCCTCGACCTGATTCAGGAGGGGAACACAGGACTGATGCGGGCCGTCGACAAGTACGAGTATCGCCGTGGCTACAAGTTCAGCACCTACGCCACCTGGTGGATCCGCCAGGCGATCACCCGGGCCATCGCCGATCAAGCCCGTACGATCCGGATCCCGGTGCACATGATCGAGACGATGTCGAAGCTCCGCAACGTCTCGAAAAAACTGCTCCAGGAGAAGGGGCGCGAGCCGACCATCGAGGAGACAGCCCGCGCGGCCAACATCTCGATCGAGGAGACCCGGCGGGTGATGAAGATCAGCCGCCACCCGATCTCGCTCGACCGGCCCGTTGGCGAGAGCGAGGACAGCTACTTCGGCGACTTCATCGAGGACGAGGCCGCCGAGAGCCCGATCAACGCCGCCACCCAGGAGATGCTCAAGGAGAAGATCGATCAGGTCCTCAAGACCTTGACCTACCGCGAGCGCGAGATCATCAAGCTCCGCTACGGCCTGGGCGACGGCTACACCTATACCCTCGAAGAAGTCGGGCGGATCTTCAAGGTCACTCGCGAGCGCGTCCGGCAGATCGAGGCCAAGGCCGTCCGCAAACTGCAACACCCCGTGCGGAGCCGGCAACTCGAGGGCTTCCTCGAGAGTACCGGCTGACCCCGGCCCACCCGACCGCCGGCGCCTTTGGGCGACCGGCGGTTTTTTTTGGAATGGCGTCATGGGACGTCAACGGACCGCGATCGATCCCCGGTATGCCTCGCGCCGACAACGATGTCGTCGACGGAGAGGGATGAAGGGACAGGGTCGTCCCCCGACACCCGATCCGCGCTCCCGCGACGCGCGGGAGCGGATCGTCGCCGGCTGACGAAATCAGGGAGATTATTCAGTGAACACGACCGCCGATAGCCTCCGCGACCTGCATCTCCTCCACCAGCGCGCCAAGGCGCTGCGCGACCGTCTGTCCTCGGGGCCCAAGACCGTGGCCGCGCGCCAGGCGGCGCTGACCAACCGCCAGGCGGCGCTCGAAGCCTCCCGCAAGGCACTCCAGGAGGCCAAGGTCCAGCTCAAGAAGCGCGAGCACTCGATCCAGAGTCACCAGGCCAAGATCGACGACCTCCGCGCCAAGCTGAACCAGGTCAAGAAGAATGAGGAATACAGGGCGATCCAAAACCAGATCGCCCTCGACAAGGGACAGATCGAGAAGCTCGAGGGCGAGGTGCTCGAGGAGATGGTCCAGATCGACGAGAGGACCGCCGCCCAGGCCGCCGACGAGGCCGAGGTCAAGAAGTTCGCCGACGAGTTCGCCAGGCTCAAGGAGCAGGTCGAGTCACAGGCGGTCCCCCAGCGGGTCCAGCTCCAGGAGCTGGAAGCCGCCATCGTCGAGGCCGAGGACGTCATCCCCGAAGACCTTCGCGAACGCTATCGGAGGACCGTCAAGCAGCACGGCGCCGACGCCATGGCGCCCGTCGAGCATGGTGCCTGCTCGGGCTGCTTCGTCACTGTGACCGCCCAGATGCTGAACGACCTGATTAACGCCGCGACCCTGACCTTCTGCCGGACCTGCGGCCGAATCCTCTACTTGGCGGAGGAGGACGTCCTGACCACCCGGCGCACGGCGCAGTGAGGCGGCGCCCGGGGTTCGCGGAACGCCCCGGCCTCATCCTCGTGATTCGAGATCTCGATTACGAGATCTCGAATCACGAGGATTGATTAGGAATATTTCAATTTAAGAATCATAAATCTCATTGGCCGCCATGGGCCCGCTCCATCGATGCGGCCTTCGGCGGGATCGGATCACGGCCCGCGCTCTCGGGCAAGAAGAAGAAAGCCAGGCCGAGCACGACGTAGACCATCAAGAGCATGGCCCCCTCCAGCCAGTTCGACTCGCCGTCCTCGGCGACCATCCGCGCCACGATCACGGCGAGGATGATCGCCAACACTTCCATCGGGGTGAACAGCAAGTCCATCGGCTCCAACCGCGCATAGCTGACCAGCACCAGCAGCGGCGTCACGAACAGGGCGATCTGCGACGCCGACCCGAGGGCGATGCCGACCGACAGGTCCATCTTGTCCTTCAAGGCCATCAGGACCGCCGTCGAATGCTCGGCCGCGTTGCCGACGATCGCCACCACGATCACACCGACGAAGACCTGTGTCAGCCCCACGGTCCGGCTCGCCTCCTCGACCGCGGCGACGAGCACCTCGCTCATCAGCGCGACCAGGGCGGTCGCGACGATCAGGATGATGGTCGATTTCCTCCGGCCCCATTCGACCCCGGGGTGGAGCGTCGTCTCGGGGTCTTCATCCCTCGGGTTGTAGAGGTTCTTGTGCGTCACGAGGCTGAAGACCAGGTTGAGGACGTAGGCGAGGATCAGGACGACACTGACCGTGAGGCTCAATTTGTGCTCGGCGACGACGGCTGAGGGACTGACGAGCCGGTGGAAGATCGCCGGGATGACCATCCCGACGGCGGCCAGGACCATCAAGGTCGCCGCAACGCCAGCGGCCGTCTTTTCGAAGCGCTGGATCGGGAACCGGAGCCCGCCCGCGAAGACACTGGCCCCCATCACCAGCAGGAGGTTCCCGAGGATGCTCCCCGTCAGGGATGCCTTGACCACGTCGTCGAGCCCCCTGAACAGCGCGAAGAGGGCGATGATTAACTCGGCGGCGTTGCCGAACGTGGCATTGAGGAGACCCCCGATGCCCGGCCCCAGATGGAAGGCGAGCGCCTCGGTCGCCTCGCCGATCAGGCCGGCGAGCGGGATGATCGCCAGCGACGCCAGGGCGAACTGCGCGAGCGCCGGCGCCTCGGCGACCCACGCGATCAGGGCCGCCGGCACGAAGCCGAGAAAGAGCCGGAGCCAGCCGACTCGCGTCGGGTCGATCCAGTCGCGCCATGTCATCGGTCGGACTCCCCCCGGGACCGTCGCGCCGGTTGACACGGCTTCCCGCCACATTATAATGCCTCCAAATCAGTCGGGGCCGGACCCGATGATATCGGACGAACTAAGTCTGGAATATCTCTCAACTTCGAGAGACGGCGAGGGATCACCCATGGCCGGCAGTGTGCTGGAATTCACCGACGCCAACTGGAAAACGGAAGTGCTCGAATCGCCCCTACCCGTGCTGGTCGACTTCTGGGCCCCCTGGTGCGGCCCGTGCCGG
>JAFANO010000752.1 GCA_019232645.1 Planctomycetaceae bacterium
GACCGCCCCGGCGGAGCATGTGGAGCGAATCGAGGATCGTGCCGTTGCCGACCAGGTCGAGCACCGCGTCGAGCTTCTTGGCCTCGGCGATCCGCTTGGACAGGTTCAGCCCCTCGACATCGACCCGGCTCGCGCCGAGCGACTCCAGCATCGGGAACCGGTCCCGGTTGCGGGTGGTCGCGATCACCTTCACCCCGGCGTTCACGGCCATGTTGAGGGCAGCCTGACCGAACGACGATGTCGCCCCCCGGATGACGAGCGTCTGGCCGGGGGTGATCTCGAGGTTGCGGAACAGGCACGTCCAGGCCGTGGCGTAGGTCTCCGGGATCGCGGCCAGGTCGGCCCACGAGAGGCCCGACTCGATGGCCGCCACGTTCGTCACCGGGGCGCGGGTGTATTCGGCGTAGCTGCCGTTGATCGTCCGGCCCAGCCCGCCCATCAGGGCCGCCACCTTGGTCCCGGCGGCGAACTCGCCGCCGGGGCAGGACTTGACGACGCCGACGCACTCGATGCCGCTGACGTCGGCGATCTCGGCCCACTCGCCCTTCCGCATGTGCAACTCGGCATGGTTGAGGCCGAACGCCTTGACCTCGATCACCGCGTGGCCGTCTTTCGGTTCCGGCTCCGGGATCTCCCGGATGACCAGCGTCTCCGGCCCGCCGAACCCCGTCCTGAGAATCGCTCGCATGGGAGACCCTCCCACGGCCCTGCTTGAGCAAGGCCTGACGTTGCGAAGGAACCACCAAGCGAAGTCTATGGCAGTTATTCGGTTAGACAACCCCCTTGAAGGCATTTTTCCGGTTACAATGAACTGTCACCTTTGACCGCGAGAGTACCATGACCTCGAACAGGCCGCCCGCTTTCTTCGTCGGCGAACACCTGGCGCTCGACTTCCTCAACACCACCGCCACGCCGCAGGGGACGCAGGTTGAGTGGCTGGGCGACGGGAAGGACCTGGTCGATTGGCTGGAACAGGCGGGGTCGATTGAACCAGCGGCCGCGGCGAGGATCAGAGACTCGGGGAGCGACGCGCTCGACGAGGTCGCCCGGCAGGCAAGGGAGTTCCGGCGATGGCTGCGCGGGTTCGTCACCGCGCGCATGGGGGAGCCGCTCCGCGCGACCGCCGCCGCGGTCGCCCCGCTGAACGAACTGCTGGCCAGGGATAGGAGCTTCCAACGTGTCGAGGTCGCCGGGCGTGACGCCGACGACGGGCGGCGCCCGCTGTTGCGCAGAGTCCGCCGCTGGGAGAGCTCGGAGGAGTTGTTAGAGCCAATCGCCGAAGCGGCGGCGGACTTGATCTGCCATCAGGATTTTCGGCTGATCCGGTCGTGCGGGGGTTCGGCCTGCACGCTGGTGTTCCTCGATCGCACGAAGGCCCACACCCGGCGCTGGTGCAGCATGGCGGTCTGCGGCAACCGGGCCAAGGCGGCGGCGCACCGAGCCAGAAGGGGCGCGGAATGAAGAAAAGGGGTCGTGACACCTGTCAGCGTGAGGGAGGCCGACCTTGAACCCGAACGCGCGTGATCGCTGTTTGATGTAGGGGATCAGCCAGGGCTGATTCAACAGGCTTCAGTTGGGGCGTGGCGCGGCCAGCGGCGACGGCCTTGTCGAGGACCGTGTCTGCTTCACGCCGGCCTCGGCCCTTCGGCGCGGATTCACCGCGCCCGGAGCGCCCGGTCGAGGTTGAAGGCGGCGCTGATCAAGGCCAGGTGGGTGAACGCCTGAGGGTAGTTGCCCAGGGCTTCGCCACTGTTGCCGGTCTGCTCGGCAAACAGGCCGAGGTGGTTGGCGTAGCCGAGCATCTGCTCAAAGAGCAGCCGCGCGTCTTCCAGCCGCGCCGGGTCGGTGCGCCCGGCCCGGGTGAGTGCCTCGACGAGCCAGAAGGAACACATGTTGAAGGTCCCCTCGTCGCCCGCCAGCCCGTCCGGGGCGGCTGCGGGATCGTAGCGATAGACCAGACCGTCGGCCGCCAGGCCGCCCGCGGCCAGGGGCCGGCGAATCGCGTCCAGGGTACTGAGCATGCGCGGGTCATTCGGGGCCATGAAGAACACCAGCGGCATCAGCAGGCTCGACGCGTCCAGGGCGTCCGAGCCGTAGGCCTGGACGAACACCCGGCGGCGCGGGTCCCAGCCCCGGGCCATGACCTCCTCGTAGATCTCGTCGCGGACCTTCAGCCAGCGCGCCCGGTCCGCCGGGAAGGAGCGCTTGTCGGCCAGCCGGAGGCTGCGGTCCAGGGCCACCCAGGACATGAGCTTCGAGTAGACGAAGTGCCGCCGGCCGCCGCGCACCTCCCAGATGCCCTCGTCCTCCCGCTTCCAGTTGTCGCACACCCAGTCCACCAGCCGCCGCAGGCGCACCCAGCCGTCGTAGCCGACGGGCTCGACGTACTTGTTGTGGAGGTAGACGGCGTCCATCAGCTCGCCGTAGATGTCCAGCTGCAGCTGCCGGTACGCCCCGTTGCCGATCCGCACCGGCCGCGAGTCGCGGTAGCCCTCCAGGTGGTCGAGCGTCTCCTCCGTGAGTTCGGCCCGGCCGTCGATGCCGTACATGAGCCGCAAGGGGCCCGTCCCCTCGCCGTCGGCGTCTTGCCAGCGGCCCTCCAGCCAGTCCCGGAAGCGGGCCGCCTCCTCGGTGAGCCCGATGCGGAGCAGGCCGTACAGCGTGAACGCGGCGTCGCGGATCCAGGTGTAGCGGTAGTCCCAGTTGCGCGGGCCGCCGATCGACTCGGGCAGGCTGCAGGTCGGTGCCGCGACGATCGCCCCCGTTGGTTCGAAGGACAGGAGCTTGAGCGTGATGGCCGAGCGGTGGATCATCTCCCGCCAGCGGCCGGTGTAAGTGCACCTCGAGAGCCATCGCCGCCAGTAGGCGACGGTGTCGCGGAACAGCTCCTCCGCCTCGCCGACTCCGGGGCACCGGCCGGGCTTATCCTCGGGAGCCAGGTGGCGCAAGGCGAACGTGGCCTTCTCCCCTTCCCCGAGCGTGAAGTCGGCGACCACGCCGGCGCCGTCGGGCCGCAGCGGTATGGGGGCGGCTAGTCCGAGGCTCAGCCCCGGCCCGTCGAAGCGGGCGCCGTGCGCGTCCAGGTGGCATTCGTGAGCGGCGCGGGCGTAGTCGAAGGCGGGTCGGAACTCCAGATGGAAGGGCAACCGGCCGCGGACGACCCGGACCCTCCGGATCAGCTCGTCCTGCGCCGTGCAGGTGCCGCCGATCGGCATGTAATCCTCGATTTCGCCCACGCCCTCATCGTGCAGGACGCGCGTGACGAGGATGGCGGTGTCCGGCCAGTAGAACTGCTTGCGTCGGAAGTGGTCGCCGGCCGGGGCGATGCGGAAGCGGCCGCCCTTGCGGTCGTCCAGGAGGGCGGCGAAGACGCTGGGGGAATCGAAGTGTGGCAGGCAGAGCCAGTCGATGGAGCCGTCCATCCCCACCAGCGCGGCGGTGCGCAGGTTGCCGATGACGCCGTAATTCTCGATCGGCTGGTAGCGCGATTCCATCACACGATCCTCCCTTGCCAGCATCGGGTTGCCGCCACCACGAGTGTCGACCGAGTCGGGTGTCTTCGGTGCCGAAGCCTACTTTACACCCGCCCACGACCCCGATCGAGATTTGGGTAGAAGGGCCGAAAGGGTTACATCAATCAGCGGTCACACTCGACCTGACAATTGTCGACTTTGCCGAGCCGGCCACACCACTGGCGGGCCACGCCGCAGGACTCGGTCCCCTTCTTGGGGAAGGCGCTGGGGTCGATGACCACGACGCCGTCGGGTTCGGCCAATGCCTCGCGGACATGCTGCCGCAACTCGCCCATGACGGCCTCGTCATCCCAGGCGCCTGAACCGACGAAGGTCTGGATGGTCTTGCGATGCAGTCCGGCCTGGGCCGCGATCGGCTCGCAGGTCTTGCGCTCGAGACCGCTGAGGAGTCCGCGGATGACGGTAGTGGCATGGGCGCGGTGTTCGCTGCGGTAGAACTGCGGGAGGTAGCGTTGGAGGAAGGCAGTCAAGC